>CAYXNI010000331.1:0-3552 GCA_964466285.1 uncultured Planctomycetota bacterium
CGCTTGAAGTCGATGACGCGGTAGCGGCGTTTGTGGCCGCCGCCGCGCCACCAGCTGGTGATGTGGCCGTGTGCGTTGCGGCCGCCGGTTCTCTTCAGCTTGGCGAGGAGCGATTTCTCCGGCTTGCTCTTGGTGATTTCGGCGAAGTCGGAGTACATCATCTGACGCTGGCCGGGGGTGACTGGTTTTCTTTGTTTGGTGCCCATTTTATCGCAACTCGATTTTGTAGCCTTCTTTGAGGGTGACGATGGCTCGTTTATGGTCGGAGAGGCGGGTCGTTCCGCCTTTACGTGTTCTGCGGAGCTTGCCGTGGCGCCAGAGGGTGTGGACGTGTTTGACTTTGACGCCGAAGATGGCTTCGACGGCCTGACGGATCTCGATTTTGGTTGAGCGGGGGTTGACCTGGAAGGCGTAGGAGTTCTGGGGGATGCCCTTCGGGTTGACACGTTCGGAGAGCATGGTGCTCTTTTCGGTGACGACGGGTTTGAGGAGGACTTTCCTGGGGTCGTCCATTATGCCTTTCCTTCCGTTGCGTTGTCGTTTCGGAAGCGCTCGACGACGGCCTCGAGGGCGCGGCGCGTGAGCAGGAAGTCCCTCGGTGTCAGCAGGTCGAGGGCGTTGACGTCGCGGATGCGCTTGACTGTGACGCCGGGTATGTTGCGAACGGACTTGAGGAGGTTGTCGGAGGTGCCGAGCGTGGCGATAAGGCATGTGCCTTTGATGTCGAGGTTCTTGAGGAGCAGGGCGACGTTCTTGGTTTTGGGCTGGTCGAGCTTGAGTTGGTCGAGTACGCGGGTGGCGGTCTGGAGTTTGTCGAGATAGGCGCTCTTGAGGGCGGCGAGGCGGGCTTTTTTCGGGATCGAGTAGCGGAAGCTGCGGGGATGGGGGCCGTGGGCGATGCCGCCCCCGACGTGCTGCGGGGCGATCCACGAGCCCTGGCGCGCGCGGCCGGTGCCTTTCTGGCGGAAGGGCTTGGCCCGCGAGCCGCTCACCTCGGAGCGGTCCTTGGCGGAGCCGGTGCCGGCGCGGCGGGAGGCTTGGTACATGAGGATGGCTTCGCGCAGGACGGCCTTGTTAACTTTGCCGCCGAAGACGGCCTCGTCGACCTCGAGCGAGTCGACTTTCTTGCCGCTGATGTCGTAGACGTGTAGTTCCAGCATGGTCAGGCCTTCACTTTGATGCCGACGCCCGCGGGCACGGTGAGGCGCTGGAGCGCATCGGTCGTCTGCGGGGTCGGTTCGACAATATCAATGATGCGTTTGTGGGTTCGGATCTCAAATTGTTCGCGAGATTTCTTGTCGATGTGCGGCGATCGGAGGACGGTGTAGCGTTCGATGCGCGTGGGGAGGGGGACGGGGCCGGAGACTCTGGCGCCGGTCCGCAGGACTGCGTTGACGATCTGCGAGGCGGAGCGGTCGAGGACCTCGTGGTCGTAAGCTTCCATCCGGATTCTGATGCGCTGCAACTCGGGCATTTGACGCCTCTCAATGGGCCCGCCGGGTTTCCAGGTTCTTTGCCGGGTTCTCGCCGGCTTAACCCGCGTTGGGCGGGGTGTCATCTGCGCTTTCCGGGCGGCAAGACGCTGACCCGAAAGGCGAAAAGGTTTGTCATTATAGCTGTTTGGGCGGTTTCGTCAAGCAAAAATCGGCCTCAAAAAGGGGGTTTTGGTGAAAAGTGCGGGGAAGGCGGGGAAGGCGGGGAAGGTGGTATAGGGGGTCATAGGTCGATGATCTCGGCGAGGAGTTGTTCGGGCACGATGGCGTATTCGAGGGGTTCCATTGTGTAGCTGGCCCGTCCCTGGGTGAGTGAGCGGGTGGCGGTGGCGTAGCCGAAGACTTCGGCGAGAGGTACTTTTGCGTCGATTACGCGGAGGTCGCCGAGTACGCCGACGTCGAGGATGCTGGCCCGGCGTGCGTTGAGGTCGTTGAGGATGTCGCCCATGTTTGTCTCGGGGACGATGACTTCCAGTTTCATAATCGGTTCCAGGAGCGTCATTTTGCCGTCTGCCGCGGCGGCGGCCATGGCCTTGCCGGCGGCGGCGATGAAGGCGATGTCGGATGAGTCTTCCGTGTGGAACGAGCCGCCGAGGATGGTGACTTTGATGTTGATCACCGGGTAGCCGGACATGAGGCCGCCGCTGCAGGCGGTCCGGATGCCTTCCTCGATGGCCGGGAAGAATTCTTTGGGCACTTCGCCCTCGCGGACTTCGTTTTCGATGACGGGGCCGGCGGGGGCGTCGAAGGGTTCCACGCGGATCTTGACGTGGCCGTACTGGCCGTGGCCGCCGGTCTGGTGGATGTACTTGCCCTCGACTTCCACGGCCGTCCGGAAGGTCTCGCGATAGGAGACGCGGGGCGGCCCGACGTTGACGCCCAGGCTGAATTCGCGTTGCATGCGGTGGACGAGCACTTCGAGGTGCAGTTCGCCCATGCCGCTGATGATGGTCTGGCCGGTGTCTATGTCGGTCCGGCGGCGGAAGGTGGGGTCTTCCTTCTGGAGCTGGTGGAGGATCTCGCCCAGCCGGTTGCGGTCGGCGGTGGTCTTGGGCTCGATGGCCTGGCTGACGACTGGGTTGGGGAACTTCATCTGTTCGAGGACAAGGGGGTGCTCTTTCACGCAGAGGGTGTCGCCGGTGACGGTGAACTTGAGGCCGGCGACGGCGACAATGTCGCCCACGGTGGCCGATTCGAGGGGGGTGCGCTCGTCGGCGTGCATGCGCCAGACTTTTGTGGCGCGCTCGATGCGGTCTCTTGTTGCGTTGTGGAGGCGCTTGCCTGCCTCGAGGACGCCGGAGTATACGCGGACATAGACGAGTTCGCCGAACTTGTCGGCGGCGACCTTGAAGGCGAGGGCGGCGAGGGGCTCTTTCTTGCTGGGCTTCCGCTGGACGGCGTCGGTCGTTCCGGGCAGCACGCCTTCGACGGGCGGCAGGTCGACGGGTGAGGGGAGGTAGTCGCAGACGGCGTCGAGCAAGAGCTGGATGCCGCAGTTCTTGAGGGCGGAGCCGCAGAGGACGGGGGTGACGGCGGCCTTGAGGGTGGCTTCGCGGATGCCGGCGATCAGGTCGTCTTCCGTGACGTCTTCGTCATGGACGTATTTGTGGCCGATGATGTCGCTGTGTTCGGCGAGGAGTTCGATCATCTGCTCGCGGTGATGCAGGGCGTCGACCTGGAGTTCGTCGGGGATCTCGGCGTAGTGATACTGAGAGCCTTGGGACTCGGAATCGTAGAGGACGGCCTTCATGCGGATGAGGTCGATCTGGCCGCGGAGGTTCTGCTCGAGGCCGAGGGGGATCTGGAGGAGGAGGGGCCGGGCCCCGAGGCGGGTCCGGATGGAGTGGACGGCTTTTTCGAAGTCTGCGCCGGTGCGGTCGAGCTTGTTGATGAAGGAGATGCGCGGGACGTGGTAGCGGTCGGCCTGGCGCCAGACGGTCTCGGACTGGGCCTGGACGCCGGCGACGCCGCAGAAGACCATGACGGCGCCGTCGAGGACGCGCAGGGAGCGTTCGACTTCGGCGGTGAAGTCGACGTGGCCCGGGGTGTCGATGATGTT
>CAYXNI010000332.1:0-3550 GCA_964466285.1 uncultured Planctomycetota bacterium
TAGCCACGCACCCTTGACGCCGGCTGCGAACGCAGCATCGCCGCGTTCGAGGTATTTCATATCCCCCGTCTGCTTGAACAGCCATGCGTATATTGGAGCGATGAGCATGTTGAGGTCTGGCGCACCAACTTCAGGCTTCGCTGTCGGGTCATATGGTGACGTACTGAGGTAGTAGAAGCTCTGGTCCTCCTCCACCCATGCGTTCCCCCAGAGCCAGTCCGCAGCCTTCTCAAGAAGCGGCTGGATGCGCTCATCGCCGTACATCTGGTCGTATTCTATAAGCGCGTGGGCCGTCAGGCCGACCATGAACGGCTGGATGAACGTTGCGGTCCGGGAAACAAACCACTGGTCCATGTGGCCAAGCGCGAACTCCAAAGCTACGGGCAACTTTGGATTAGGGGCGCCGAGTTTCTCGGCATACATGTACGCCTGTATGAGGTAAGCGGTTTCCCTGCTGAGCGTGAAAATCGCGCCTCCTCCTTGACCAGCAAAGGCGGAGTTTTGGGCGAGCAACAGGACCGCGCGCTTCGATTCCGCGTCTCCCGTGCGGAGGAAGTCCTCATAGAGGCCGTGCGGGAAGACTCTCCAGCCGGGTATGCGGCCGTTATTCGCCAAGACATACGTGCGGTAAGTCTCTTCTATGTGGTCAGCAGAAGCGTTCCAAGAGGCGTTGCCGGCATAGTCTGCGATCTGATAAAAGGCCCATTCGCCATCGTAGTACCAGGGAAAACCCTCCCAGGTATTGTACACCTTGCTCGTGTCGCCGTGGATCGCACCATAGGACAGCATGTCCCGCTCCCACTGGCCGAGGCTGGGGATTGGGATATTGGCCGAGTCCCCATTCACGGCGATCAGTGTCGCGAGCTGGCTGAAGCCGTTCGGACCGGTGACTTGCACGTCTTTGCCGTCCAGACTCGACAGGTCGACGGCCTCGTCGCCCCCAACGACAACCTGAAACGTGTAATCGGACGCTCCGAGATCGGTCGTGCCTGACACGTTGCGACCGTCGAGGTCGATCTCGTAGAGCGGGTTCGACGCCAGGAGCAGCCGCTCTTCCAGCGGCTCGAACAGGGAAATTGCGGCGGGCAGCGTCCGAAGGATGGTGCCGGACTTGCTCCGACGACCGAATAGCTTCGCGATGAGACTCATGGTGTTTCTCCTTCAGAGAGGCCAAGAATGCTGTCGAGTGGACAACGAGCAGTATCCGTGCCAACGGGGCGAGCGAGTACTTGGCTCGTTATCTGCTTGTCAAACAACAACCATCGGTACTGCAAAGTGTGTGCCCCGGACACGAGCGATCGGCGTCACGATTCGTGTCTGCCTTAACTCATTGTGGCGCCGTGGGATACGGTTGACCTAGCTGAGGAGATGCTCCCTTCGCCAAACTTCTCCCGACCGACTGAATGCATCGAAATGATACAGTGCGGCGGCTGTTGCGCGTAACAGACCGTTTGGCAGACAGTTACGTCATCCGCAAGATGCGACGCTCATGTATCTATTTGATACTTCCTGCGCTTCGGGGCGGCTAGCCCAACTTCGTCAGTTTGAGGCAATTTGGGGGGATTTTGGGGGGCGAGGTGCCCGTTGATGGGCACCGTTGGGCATTTTGACGCGGTCGGCTCCGCAATGCAATTGTAGTATAGACCTTCCCTATTGGGGAGTGTTTTGCTGGGAGCCAGAATCGGGTGTCTTCGATAGAGGTCGCCCGATGTTCTTGAAGCGGTGTGTTCGGAAGAAATGCGGCAAGGAGCATGTCTATTGGCAGCTTGTCGAGCTGGTGCGGACAGCGCATGGGATCCGGCAACGGACGGTCGCGTATCTCGGGGAACTGCGTGTGAGCGAACAGGCGGGCTGGGCTCGCCTAGCCGCGAACCTGGACGCGAAGGCGGCGGACTCGGTGCGGCAGCTTCCGTTGTTTCGGTCGGAACACGATTCGGATCCGGCGGTGGCCGTGGCGAGAGGAACCCGTACGGTCGGCGTACCGACGCCATCGCTGGCGAGCCGAAAGCGTCCACGTAGAAGCCAAGACGCAGCACGGATTGCGGCGGGCCGTGGCGCCGCCGGTTGTGGAATGTGGCGATTCAGGCGTATCTGACGGCGGCCGTAATGAACCTGAAGCGCCTGGCGGCTCCTCCCCTTTGTGTCCGGCTGGCCGTTCACGTGCACCCCGCCCAGTTTCGTATCCCCGCGCCGCGGAGCGGCGACTGAGAGTAGTCCCGGTCGACTCCTCGATGCCCGGGGTACGCGACGCCACCCGCATCATATATTAGACGGCGAAAGCCGCCGAAATTCAGACGGAAGCCATAACATGCCAACTACAAAGACCATGCGTCCTTTCAAGGTGACAGGCACCTTGAATTGAAGCAGCCGAACGCCTCCGATTGCCCGAGTATGCCGAACGGCCAGAGTTCAGCGCGTGTCGGAGAGCAAGTCGATCTTATGAGATATGCGGCGTGAGAAGCGGCTGCGGAAGGGCTTCTTCAACAGCCC
The DNA here is from genome assembly GCA_964466285.1 of uncultured Planctomycetota bacterium. Classification (GTDB taxonomy): domain Bacteria; phylum Planctomycetota; class PUPC01; order PUPC01; family PUPC01; genus CAYXNI01. The sequence goes on from CAYXNI010000332.1 coordinate 2,491, forward strand.
CTCAGTCAGATCCCGACGTTCTTGCGCAAGCGGATGAGGACTTCGACGGATTCTTGGGGAATCTGGCCGGTCGTGTCTGGTGGGACGTCGAGAAGGAGATTGACGCCACTGGCACGGCAGGCCTGAAACTGATCCGCCAAGCTCTTGTCGCCGCGTGGCAAATCACCTGGGACGAAAAACCATTCCTTGCCGATCGGGTCGCACACCTCGCCGGGCATGTAGTACTTCTTGCCCTCGATTGTGCGCACCTTGTTGTATCCCGTCGCTGCCGGCAGGCTCCGCTCGATGGCGATGATGTCCGACGGCCATGCGTATTCGACGTTGTAGCTTTCCTGTGTCGAGATCCCACTGTTCATCATGATGACCGTATCCGGTTGCAGTCCGGCGATATACTCGTAGAGAAAAGTCCGGTAACCACGCCCAAGCACGCCGGGGATGTCAATCCACGTCTCCGCGATGGGCCCGTATTGTGTCAGCAGCTCCGTCAGTTGGGCCGTCTGAAAAGTCTGGTATGACGATGTCGTACCGGAGCCGTCATTATCTGGGTCGGACGGTGTCTTGCTGCCGAACCGGTTATGGTTATCCCATGAGCAATAGTAAAAGCCCGGCAATATGCCTTTCTCGCGGCAGGCGGTGACGAATTCCTCGACCACGTCGGTCTTGTCGGTGCTGTTGGCGACGGTGTAGTCGGTCAGCTTGCTCGGCCAGAGGCAATGCCCGGCCACATGCTTCGTCGTCAGGACGGCATACTTCATCCCGGCGTCCCGTGCCACGGAAATCCATTGGCCCACGTCGAGCTTCGTCGGGGCGTACGTGCTGGCCGGGTGCTTGCCGTCGGGCAACTCATTGACGACAAACGTGCTCATCCCGTAGTGGATGAACATGCCATATCCGAGGGCTTCGAAAGCGTGCAACTTGTCGAGCGACAACCGTTGACTGACGTCCTGCGGCCTTATGTTTAGATTTGTGCTCATGTCAATTCATCCCGATCATTCCGGGGACACCCATACTAATTACCCCCGTTTGCCTCATCCGCCTTTGCCCTACAGGGTGCCTTTCG
>CAYXNI010000333.1:0-3549 GCA_964466285.1 uncultured Planctomycetota bacterium
TCGCTCAACGTGTCGATCTCTCGCGGCTTAACTAGATACCCGGTCACGCCATCTTCCACCATCTCAACGATCCCGCCCGTGCGGAACCCCAGCACCGGCGTTGCCGACATCAGCGACTCCATCACCGTCAGCGGCTGATTGTCCGCGAGCGAACAATACAACAGCAGATCCGCCATCCCGTAGCACTCGGCGAGCGTCCGCGCGTCTGTAACGTACCCCATCGAAATGCAGCGAATTCCCTTCAGCCGCTCCAGAAGTCCCGGCGCCGGATGCCCCACCAGCACCACGCACAGATCGAGGTCCCGGTTGCGCAGAATCGAGTCGGCCGCGAAGCTCACCCCCTTGAACCGGTCCGAAAGAAACCCAGCCGATACCACCACCACGGCGCCGGACGGCGGCACGTTGTACTTCCGCCTCAGCTCGTGACGGTCCCGCGGACGAAACAACTCGCTGTCCACGCCATTGCTGATGACCGTCGGGCGCGTCCGGATCATCCCGCTCCCGGCCGCCATATCCGCCATCCACTCCGACGGCGTCACGCAATTCAGCCGGCCCGCCCGATGTACGCGGCGCTTGCACCAGTGCCACAGGCGCGAAAAATCGATCCGGCTGTCGATCGGCCAGTTCCCCACCTGCGGGCACTTCCCGCACCCCCTCCGATACCGCTCGCATCCCAGCGGATTCAAACATCCGCCAGTAAACGGCGAGCAGTCGTGAAACGTCCACACCACCGGCTTGCGCCCCGCGATATATCCGAGAGTGAACGGAGAAATCGCCGTCGAAATATCGTGGAAGTGGAACAGGTCGAACCGGTCGATCAACCGCTCCCTGAGAACGCTCACCAGCTCCAGCGGAAACATCTCCGCGAAACCCACCCGCCGCAGGTACCGGTGCAGCCGGCGGAACCCGCGCCAGTACAGGAGCGTCGTCGTCTCGCTCTTCTGAACCCACGCCGCCCGATGTTCGGCATAATGCCCGGCCTTGTTCAGCAGGACCGCCAGCTCCTCCGCCATCCGGCTCGCTCCCCCGCCGCTGGAATCCGCCTTGCTGATGACGCACACTTTCATTGAGAGCGTCCCTTCGACACGTCTTCAGAGAGCGCCGCCGGATATCCCACGAGCACGACATCCGTCACCGGATTTACGAACCCGCACCGGCGGATCTCGAAATGATACCCCGGGCGGATGCGGTCGATCAGCGGGCGGATCTCAAAGAAATCGCGCGGGTCGTGATAGATGCTCACGATGAGGACGGGGCTGAACTCGCGGATCGTCGCTTCCGCCCCGTGGATCGTGTCGTACTCCGCACCTTCCACGTCCAGCTTGATCAACCCGGGCTGCAGCCCCCGTTCTCGCACGAACGAATCCAGATCCACCACGTCGATGCCATAACTCTGCGGCAGCACACTCGAGGGAACGTCGCTCGCAACGGACGCCCCCAATTCCACCGCCTCGGGATCGAAACAATGCAGCTGCGTCCGTCCTCTTTCCGCGCCAAGAGCCATCGGAACCGGCACAATCACCCCCTCCGCCCCATTCAGCGAAATCGTGCCGGCAAGCTCCCGGTAATTCCTTCGGTTCGGCTCGAAACTATAAACCGATCGGGCGCCGCTTCCCCTGAACACCAGAGCCGAATCGCCCACGTACGCCCCGCCGTCGATCACGTCCCGGCCGCGGATCGCCTGCCGCGCCGACTCCGGCAGGAACCGCAGCCCAAAATCGAAGTAGAACGCCTCTCTCTCAACGAACACATCCTGCGGGAACCGGAACGACTTCGGGATCCGGTACTGCGCCTCCTCGATCTCGCGCATCCGCGCCAAGTCGCTCGGCGCGTACACCAGGTCCCTGTCGAAGCGCGCCAGCCGAAACTGATCCAGCCGCGGCACAAGCCGCTCATACAGCATCACCAGATGCCGGGCCAGCTCCCCGCTCTCCGCATCCATTCCCCGCAGCAGAGCATCCATCCGGGCCGGCACGCCATCACCGTGCTGCCGCAGATACGCCCGCCACTTCTCCACCCACTGCGTCAGCATCGGGATCAGACGCCCCAGCTCCTCCCGGCTTTCCACCGCGAGCGTCCGCCACCTCTCCACATCGCCGCGTAGCGCGTGCACCTCTTTATCAAGAAGGTAAAACTCCCTCCCCATCACCCGGCGGCACAGCGGCGCCAGGACCGTCTTCGTCGCCTGTTTCATGCTGATCAACTCCCGGTCTCCTCCGATCCCTGCCCTCGGCTGACAGAGAACGCCGCAAAGGGATTATTGAACACGCTGCCAACCGATGCGCGATTGGCCGCCCGGAGAACCACCACGTTCTGCGCCCAGTCCTGAATGATCTGCGAATCCTGCGTATCGCCCTCCCCCACCCCCAGCGTCAGCGTATATTCGCCCGGAGCCACCGACGGCCACACGATCCGGAACGCCGCCTCGTGCACTCCCGCACCATCGATCCGAACCGGCCCCACGCCCGAAGAAAGCGTGTTATCGCCGAACACGATGATCCCGTTCCGGTCGCGCAGGAAATACCCGATGATGAGCCGCTCGCTCGCGGCCCGTGCGGACAGCCGCATCCGCACGGTCACCTCCTGGCCCGGCTCGACGATCCCGGTCGGCCCATGGGCGGACACACTCACCTTCTCGAACCGGAAATCCCCGCGCCCGCCGCTGCGGTCGGGCGGCACCTCAACCCACTCCTCCTCCGCCTCCAGGCGATGCGGGCGGCTCACTACCTCGCCCGCCGAAGCCGACGCACCCGGCGTCTCCGCCTCGAGGTGGGCCTGCCGGATGTTGTACGCCACTGCATCGCTCGGCCGGCCCTCAAAACGCACCCGCCCCCCGCCGAGAACGAGCACCCGCTCGCACATCATGCTGATAATCGCCATGTCGTGCGAAATGATCACCTTCGTCAGCCCCTGAAGCCGCGTCTGCATGTCCTGAAGACACTTCTGGCGGAACGCAATATCCCCCACCGCCAGGACCTCGTCAACCAGCAGAACCTCAGTCTCCAGGTGCGCCGCCACCGCAAAACCCAGCCGCACGTACATCCCGCTCGAATACCGCTTCACCGGCACGTCGATGAAATCCCACAACTCCGCAAAATCCACGATCTCATCAAACCGGGCGTCGATCTCTTTCTTCGTCATCCCCAGGATCGCCGCGTTCAGGTACACGTTCTCCCGCCCCGTCAGCTCAGGATGGAACCCCGCTCCCACCTCGATCAACGACGCCAGCCGCCCGTTCACCCGGACGCTCCCCGACGTCGCCGGCGTGACCCTTGAAAGAATCTTCAGCACCGTGCTCTTGCCCGCGCCGTTGGGGCCGATGATGCCCAGGCACTCGCCCCGCTTGACCTCGAAGCTCACGTCCTTGAGCGCCCAGAACTCGTCCGACCGGCGCCGCCGCAGCCCCGGAATCAGCGAAAGCACCGTCCCCGTCCCCGCTCGCTTGTGGTACATCTTCGACACGTGGTCGAAAACAATAACCGGCTCGTCACTCATCATATCACGTCCGCAAACTGCCGCTCCGCACGGCGGAAAAACAAATGCCCCAAC
>CAYXNI010000334.1:0-856 GCA_964466285.1 uncultured Planctomycetota bacterium
GTATTACACAAAGACCGACAACGTTGCCGTGGCGGTCATTATCGCCAAGGCCCCCAGCGAGGCTCCCGCCTCTGCGCCCGCCACAAACACGGCCCGCGTCGCCGGACAATTGAGCAAGATTGATGGTAAGACGCTCACCATCACGGACAACGCGACCAAGGATACGGTCATCACCTGCGACGACGCGACGAAGTTCTCTCGTGACGGCGCAGGGCCGGTAAAGTTCGAGGACCTCCAGGTCGGGCAGCCGGTGCGGGCGTATTACACAAAGACCGACAACGTTGCCGTGGCGGTCATTATCGCCAAGGCCCCCGGCGAGGCTCCCGCCCCTGCGCCCGCCGCAAACACGACCCGCGTTGCGGGGCAATTGAGCAAGATTGATGGTAAGACGCTCACCATCACCGCCGATGGCAAGGACACGGTCATCACGTGCAACGACGCGACGAAGTTCTCTCGCGACGGCGCAGGGCCGGTAAAGTTCGAGGACCTGCAGGTCGATCAGCAGGTGCGGGCGTATTACACTAAGGCCGACAACGTTGCCGTCGCGGTCATTATAGCCAAGCCGCCGGCCGGGAAGTAAGGAGATCTAGCAAAAGGGGTGGACGGACATTCTTGTCCACCGTCGGGCCAGCAGGAATGCCTGTCCCACCCGGGCTATGTTAGCAGAAAGGAGGTGGAAATGTAGGAGAGTGCCGTCCCCGTAGAGGAGTGCTTTGTTTTGACAAGACGAACTCATGACAAGGAGAATGGTAATGTTTAAGCGAATGATGATGGTTGCTTTGCTGGTCGGATTGGTTGGTTTTGTGCTTGCGACGTCCGCAGTGGCTGCCGACGCAGTCCGCGTCGCCGGGCAGTT
>CAYXNI010000334.1:956-3544 GCA_964466285.1 uncultured Planctomycetota bacterium
GACCAAGATTGATGGTAACGCGCTTACCATTACCACCACCGCGGACAATGAGACCGCGGATACGGTCATCACTTGCAACGACTCGACGAAGTTCTCTCGCGATGGCGCAGGGCCGGTAAAGTTGGAGGACCTGCAGGTCGATCAGCAGGTGCGGGCGTATTACACCAAGACCGACAATGTTGCCGTGGCCGTCATTATCGCCAAGGTCCCCGGCTCCGCCCCCGCCCCTGCGCCCGCCACAAACACGGTCCGCGTCGCCGGGCAGTTGACCAAGATTGATGGTAACGCGCTTACCATTACCACCACCGCGGACAATGAGACCACGGATACGGTCATCACTTGCAACGACTCGACGAAGTTCTCTCGCGACGGCGCAGGGCCGGTGAAGTTCGAGGACCTGCAGGTCGATCAGCCGGTGCGGGCGTATTACACAAAGACCGACAATGTTGCCGTGGCCGTCATTATCGCCAAGGCCCCAACCCCTCTCGTTGAGGAGAAGCCGGCACCATAACGCATGGAAGAGACGTACCCCGGGCATCGAGGACTCGCCCGGGGCTACTCTCAGTCGCCGCTCCGCGGCTCGGGGATACGAAACCGGGCGGGATGCCCGTGAACGGCTACGCAGGTCGGAATGGGTGACCCCGGCTCCCTGGATGGGTGTGTCGCTGGTTCAATAAGATGAATTCTCGAAGTGGGGAATGACTATGTTCAGGCGTGCGATGTTGGTTGCTTCGGTGATCGGGCTGGTTGGTCTCGCGTTCGCAAGAACGGCGTCCGCGGACGTGCAGACGATCACGGGAATTGTGAAGGCCGCCGTGGCGCATGCCCAGGAAGCGGCCACTGTGAAAGTCGGCACGGTGGTCTACAAGGTCACAAAGGACGACAACGGCAGGACGGTCGCCACGGAAGCGAAGGACAAGAAAGTCGAGATGAAAGGGAACGTGGAGGAAAAGGACGGCGTGAAGTGGATCACCGTGATCTCATGCAAGATCGTGGAATGAGCATAATGAACGGAACCGCCGTCCACCCGTCACGGCGGCAATTGCGAGGTGCATTGGATGTCTGACAACGGCTTTCCTCAGCGGTCACCACGACGATGGCGTCCTATTCTCTGGGCTGTGCTTGTGACGGTCGGGTCCAGTGTGTTGCCCGGACTTGTGCCTCAAGGACACGCGGCCGATGCGCCGGCGGGGCGCGTCCTTCATGTCGGGCCGAACGGTCCGTACAAAACGCCTAGCGCTGCTGCCGCTGCCGCGCAAGACGGAGATACCGTTGAGATCGATGCGGGCAAGTATTCCGGCGACGTTGCCGTCTGGTCGGCGAACCGGTTGACGATCCGCGGCATTAACGGCCTGGCGCACCTGGACGCCAACGGACGCAGTGCCCAGCAGAAGGCGATCTGGGTGATCCGGGGAAACGACACGACAATCGAGAACATCGAGTTCTCCGGTTGCCGGGTACCCGACCGCAACGGCGCCGGCATCCGTCAGGAGGGCAAGGGGCTGGTGGTGCGACATTGCAGTTTTCACGACAACGAGAACGGGATTCTCGCCGGCGCCAACACGGACAGCGATATTCTCGTTGAGCACACCGAGTTCTACCATAACGGGGCCGGGGACGGATACTCGCACAACCTCTACATCGGCCGTGTGCGCAGTTTCACCCTCCGGTTCTGTTCTTCGCACCACGCCAACATTGGGCATCTCGTGAAGAGCCGCGCGGAAACCAACTTCATCCTGTATAACCGGCTCATGGACGAACAGGACGGACGATCGAGTTACGTCATCGACCTGCCCAATGGCGGCAAGAGCTTCATCATCGGCAACATCATTCAGCACGGTCCGGCCGCCGAGAACAGGTTGGCCGTGTCCGTTGCCGCGGAGGGGGCGAAGAATCCCGTGCAGGAGCTATACGTGGTGAACAACACTTACGTGAATGAGCGTACGCGGGGAGGAAGTTTCCTGCGCGTGGACCGTGCCGTGAAGACCGTGCGGGTCACCAACAATCTGATCACCGGCAAGGCGAGCGCGTTGAACGTCCCCGGAGAGACCAGCAACAATGTGGTCACGGAGAAGCCGGGGTTCGTCGATGCGGCCCACTACGATTATCGGCTCACCGCGCAATCCCCGGCGATCGGGGCAGGCGTCGACCCCGGAAAAGTGGGCGATTTCAGCCTCACGCCCGTGTTCCAGTATCGCCACCCGATTGAGAAGGAACCGCGCCCCAGGGTTGAGAAGCTGGACGCCGGCGCGTACCAGTTTACACCACGATAACGGCCCATCGCATGATTGATGCTCATGTAATGAAAGGAAATCGTTGAGTGGGCAGGCAAGAATGCCTGCCCCACCAAAATGCCCGGAATCGGTCGGTGGGGCAGGCATTCTTGCCTGCCTCGCTTTTCCATTAGTTACATGAAGGTCAATAGGTCGCGTACATATTCCGCGTGCAGCGGCGCTGGTTCATGGCACCGCGAAAACGAGGACCAGCCACCTCTGTTTTCGCTTGCGGTGCGAGCTTCTCTCTGATATCTTTTCACTCGGCTGAAGTGTTACCCCCTGCCAGCCATTCACGGACCGTGGGCACTTGGA
>CAYXNI010000335.1:0-3520 GCA_964466285.1 uncultured Planctomycetota bacterium
CGAGGGAACGCGTGCAATGCTCATCTGGAGAAGATCCTGCGGCCGGTCACGTTCAAGCTGGACGGCAAGTTCGAGAAGGGTACGTATACCGGCCCGCTGACCGTCACCCTGCCGGGCAAGGTTCCGGCCGGGTGCAGCGTGCACTACGTGATGGACAGTACGGAGCCGACCCCGAAATCCCCGCGCTATGACGGGCCGTTCCAGGTCACGGGAACCCTGCGACCGCGAGCGGCCATCTTCGACGACAAGTCGGGCGAGCTGGTCGGCGGGTACGTCTTCGGTCCCCAAACAGCCTACCGTGGATTCGAGCAGAGCCTGAGCACGGGCAAGCCCGTCGAGGCCAGCGGACCTAAGAACGCGCAGGAGACGGCTGAGATGGCCGCCGACGGATGGGTGGACCTATCCCAATTCTGGGGCTCGATCCCGGCGCCGCAATGGTGGAAGGTGGACCTCCAGAAGGAATACAAGATCGATCGCGTCCATATCTTTCCGTACTGGGACAACAAACGGTACTACCAGTACACGGTAGAGGTTTCGACGGACGGGGAGAACTGGAAGCAGGTCGTTGACGCGACCCAGAACACCACGCCAGGGACCGAAAAAGGCTGCCTGCACAAGTTCGACGCGACCACGGCCCGCTACGTGAAGGTGAACATGCTGAAGAACAGCGACAACCCGGCCGTCCATCTGGTGGAGGTGCGAGTATACGAGGCGGGAAAGTGACAACGCCTGCCGACAAAGCCAGAACGATCCCGGTTGCCGCCCTGGTGGGCGCTCAATCCGACGGCCAATTACTGGGACAGGATGGGAAATGGAATGCGTTACCTGGGATTGCTCTTGCCGCTGGTTGCGGTGTGTGCCTTCGGGGCTGAGAATGTGACGAAGCCGAAGTACGATCCGCCGTTCATCATCTCGGCCTGGTGCGGGCCGGAGGGGAATCTCGAACGTTACAAGGAATACGCCGACTGCGGCTTCAATGTCGTTCTGGGCGCACCGAAAGAGCAACTCGGCTTCGCCAAGGCCGTTGGGATCAAGGCCATCGCTTCGGGCGGCCCGGCCGACGTTCCTGGATACTCGAACGACCCGACCGTGGTCGGGGTTTTTCTCGCGGATGAGCCCAACGCGTCCCAGTTCGCCGAGCTGGGCAAGTTGAGCGAGGCCGTCCGGAAGGCCAACCCGCGCTACATACCGTACATCAACCTGTTGCCCACCTACGCCACTCCGGACATGTTGGGCACGCCCACGTACGAAGAGCACGTCCGCCGTTACATCGACGCCGTCAAGCCCCCGTTCGTGTCCTGGGACCACTACGCGCTCTACGGTTCCGGCGAGAGGCCGGACTACTTCGAGAACCTGGAGATCGTGTCCCGGCTGTGCCGCGAGGCGGGGATTCCGTTCGTGCAGATCATTCTGTCCATGCCCCATTTCGCCTACCGCGACCCGAACGAGGCCGACCTTCGCTGGCAGGTTTACACGACGCTGGCCTACGGCGCCAAAGGCATCATCTACTTCACCTATGTCACGCCGGCGGAGGAGGGCGGATGGTGCTGGAACGCCATCATCGACGCAAAAGGCCGGCGGACCGCCAAGTACGAGTACGTCCGGCGGCTGAACCGGAAACTGAATGTCCTGGCCCCGCTGCTCGTCAAACTGGAGGGCGTGCGGGTAGCGCACACGGACCCCGTGCCGGTAGGCGCATTCCGTCTGGACGACAAGTTCCCGGTCGCCAGTGCCGACGGCATGCCGATGACCGTCGGCTGGCTGCGGGACGCCGACAAACGGGACTACCTGTTCGTGGTCAATCGCTCCTTCGATTACCACAAAGGATTGATCCGGAACTGGGAAATACGCGGGCCCTTCACGATGCCCGGCAAGACCGTCCAGGAACTCATGGACATTCCTTTCGCGCCGGAGACGCCCGAGGAATCGGCCCTGCCATGGCCGACGGCGGGCGTCAGGGCGTCGGGGGTGGCCGATTTTGAGTGCCTGTTGGACGTGCCCGCCAACTGCGTCGGCTATCTCCGCACCCGAGTGAGATCAGCGACTCGCCAGGAGGCCCTCCTGGAACTGGGGATCACCACCGGCACAAAGGCGTGGCTGAACGACAAGCTGGTGTTGACGGGCGGCCCCGGCAAGCAAGAGGCCAAGGTGAAGGTTGTCCTCGAGGCCGGATGGAACACGCTGCTCCTGAAGCTCACGCGCAGCCAGGGCCTCATGGGCGTCTCGGCCCGGTTCATCAAGCCCGACGGCGGACTGCTGAACGGAGTGGAAGTGGCCAGGGAGATAACCCCGCCGGCGGACCGGGCGGATGGCACGGTCATCCTGCGCGAGGGCGTCAAGGACGTCGTCGAGATTTCGCAGGAAACGGGCCAGCCCGTCAAGGCCGCCTTCGATCCGGGCGCCAGGCGGCTGGCCGTGTCGCTCGAACCGGGAGAGGGAAAACTCTTCCGCCTCGAACAAGCGGATCCGGCCCGGGCGGCCGGGGCGACCACGGCGCCGGCCCGGCAGAAGGCGCCCGCCGACACGTCCCCGGACCTGCGGCTGGACCCCAACACCGGCGTGGTGCTCGAAACCGATCGCAACGGTCTGCCCGCCGGGACGACGCTGGTTTCCAGCGCGAGCTGCCTGGAGTACTCGCTCGCTGCGCTGGTTGACGGCGTCCGCCATCGCAAAGACCTCGGCTGGCAAGGGTGCTCCTGGGCATCCATGGAGGACACGGCCCCGCACGGCATCGAGATTCAACTCGGCAAGCCGATGAAGGGCGGACGCCTGCAGGTCACCTGGGCGTTCGACCGCTTCAACCCCGACCACGGGCATTGGTACGCCTCGCGCAATTACTGCATCCAGGTCAAGGGCAAGGCCGGCGACCCGTGGAAGACCGTCGCGGACGTGAAGGGCAATCAATCGACCGTCAGCAGCCACCCGTTGCCGAAGGAACCGTTTAGCTTTCTTCGCATCTATCAGCTTCCCGGTGGCGGCGATCCTTCGCGGCCGAATATCATGTGGATGGGTCAGATCGAATTGACCGACGCAGAGAAGGTGTCAGGATGAGGTTCGTGATGTACCCGTCATGCGATGGGGAAAAGAGAAGTGCGAGGACATGAACACCGAACTCAAAAACAAATCCTGGCCGGAAAAGTATCCATCCCCGGTGCCGAGACAGGTGTTCTCTCGAACACTGGCGGAACAGGAGAAGGAACTAAAGACCAGCGAACGGATGCTTCGTTTTGCAGAATCGCGGCAAAAGCTGGCGGCCGACCCGTATCGGCCCGCCTATCATTTCGTCAGTCCGGAAAGCCAGTTGAACGATCCGAACGGACTGTGCTTCTGGCAAGGACGCTGGCATCTCTTTTACCAGGCTTACCCGCCCGATGAGTTGCCGGAGCCCGGGGACATACCGAAACGCCGGCAACATTGGGGACATATTGTCTCTGCAATCTCCACGGTCTCTGCGGTGAACGCATTTCAGAACAGGCCCTTCACTTTCCCGTCCGCCGTGATATCCACATCCATGAACGCG
>CAYXNI010000336.1:0-3514 GCA_964466285.1 uncultured Planctomycetota bacterium
CTGACCGCGTCCTTTTCGAGCGGGTCGGCGGCGTAGGGGTCCAGCTCGGCTTTGGCTTTGTCAGGCTGGCCAGTGAGGGAGAAGAGCGTGAACAGTGCGTAGTGGTCCCGGACTCCGAGGACTCCGCGGCTTGACTGGATGAGTGTCTTGAGGTTGTCCGGGGCGATTTCTTCCCAGGGGACCGAGCGCATTGCTCTCGCGCCGTCCACCGTGACAAGGACGGAGATGTGGTTGGTACTGAAGCTGAAGGCCGTTCCTTCGAGGCTGGTTCCGTCGCGCCGCAGGATGACAATTGGCTTGCCCTTGAACGATTTTTCGTCGGCCTTCAGTGCGTTGACAAGCTGCGACATGTGGTCGAGGTCGTTGGCGGCGCGCGTGAAACTGGCCTTGACAGTCTCGATGGTGGTTTTGGCGGCGGCGGCTTGCAGGACTTGTGCGGCGTCCGCGAACTTGCCTTGTACGGCGAGTCCCCGTGCCTCGGTCACCGCGGCACGGGTTGCCAGGCGCTCCTGCTTCATCGCCTCCTGCCTCTCGCGTTCGGCTGCCTGCTTCTGCTCTTCATCTTCCTGACGCTTGCGTTCGGCTTCCTTGATCTCGTTGATCTTCGTCATTTCGGCGTCGGCCTGGGTTGCCAGCGCGGGCAGCCCGAACTTCTCGATCACGGGCTGGTAGAGCGCGCTGGCCTCGTCAAATTTCTTCTCTTTCACCAGGTCGTCGGCGCGGGCCTTGATTGTCTTCAGCGACGCTTCCGCGTCCGCGAGGATTCCCTTTTGAAGGGACGCGGTCTTTTCCGGGAAGCTGGTGTAGCCGTACTTGGCCACGGGGAACTCGGCGATCTTGTCGATCGCATCCTTGTACCGCTGGCCGTCCCGGAGTTTCAGGGCTGTGTCTCTGAGTTGGTTGAAGTCCGGCTCGATTTCTTTTTCGACCTCCTTGAGTACATCCGTTGCGATCTGCAGCGCCCGTTTTGCTGAGTTTGTGTTCGGATATTTCCGCGCGACCAATTGCAGGCGCTCGTAGAACAAGTGGGGTGGAAGTTTCGCGCGCTCAGCAAGCACGTTATCCTCCAGAAAGCTCTGGTCCTCCGGCCGCGGGTTGGCGGGTGCGTCGTTTGGCGGTGCTTCCGGCTCCTTCGGGGGCTTCCGGCTCCAGTTCTGGTAGACGAACGCCCCGACGACGAGGCCGATGACGAGCACGGCGGCGCCGGTGATTGCGAGGATGGCTTTGCGGCGGTCCTTTGGTGGCTTTGTGCGCCAGCTTCCGGTGGGGGAACGATAGCGGTAGTTGCTGCTGTCGTATGCGGTGTGCTCCCCGAGCCGCGGAGAGCGGCCCATGCGTACGAGGGTGAGGTCCTTGAGAACTTCGGAGAAGTTCTCGTATCGCTCGCGTTTGTTCCTGGCCATGAGTTTTCGCACGATCTTCGAGATGCCGTGCGAGAGTTGGACGTTCTGGTCCTTCAGGTATGGGCGTTTCTCCTCGACGTGCATGGTCATGATGCCTTCCGGGGAATCGTCGTTGAAGGGGACGTGTCCGGCGAGCATATGGAACAGGGTGGCGCCGAAGGAGTACATGTCGGATTTGGAGTCGACGTCCTCGGAGCCCTGGCATTGTTCGGGCGAGGCGTAGTATGCGGTTCCGAGGCTGCGCTGCTCGGCGGGTGATTCGCCCGTGGTCAGGCGGGCGAGGCCGAGGTCTGCGAGTTTCGCGGCGCCTTCCTTGGTGATCATGATGTTGTCGGGCTTGATGTCGCGGTGCACAAGGCTGTTGCTTTCGGCGTGTTCGAGGGCCTTGGCGACCTGGATGGCGATGTCGAGCGCCTGCTGCTCGGGGATCGCCCGTCCCTCCTTGAGCATGTCGCCGACGGTGATGCCGTCGATGAACTCCATCGCGAAGTAGTACTGTCCGTTGGCCTCGCCTGCGTCGTAGCCCTGGACGACGTTGGGATGGCTGAGGCGGCCGCTCGCGTGCGCTTCGCGAAGGAAGCGCTGGATGTACTCTCTGTTGCCGGCGTGCGCGGAGGAGAGGACCTTGAGGGCGACGACCCGGTCGGCCTTTGTGTCCTTGGCCTTGTACACGGTGCCCATGCCGCCGGCGCCGAGTCGGGACAGGATTTCGTACGGTCCGACGTGGCGGAGCGCGGCGGATTTGGCCAAGCTCTCCTTGAGGGTCGCGAGCTGCCGGTCGGTGAGGAAGTCGGCCTCGATGAAGATGTGTTCGAGCGGAACCTGGCGCCCGCTGTTTTCGTACTCGCGCTGGATTTCGAGGCACTTAATGGATTCCTTGATTGTCAGGAACCCGCGGTCAATTGCCGCGCGGGCGAGATCCACATCCTCACGTGTCGGCATAGCGCATTCCACAAAGTGGCCGTTCGGCCGAGTTTAGACGCCCCGATCCGGCAGCCACCTGAGCTGACGATACAACTATAATTATATGACGCAAGACCGGTCTTGCCAAGTTTTTGGAGGCGGTTCGGGGGAACAATGACCGCGCGCCAACACGTAGCCGCCGCCCCCGGCGCCGTCTCGAGTTGCCTCGTGTTTTCGGGGCTTTGCCGGCGGAGTTGGCCGGAGGTGTCACTCGCCCCGTTCAGTTTTCGGTTCGAGGGAGACGAACTTTTCGCGGTCGGTGATGAGCTTGACGGCCAGGGCGTGGAACGCGCTCCTTCTGGCGGCTCTGTCTGCCCAGGCGGGGCAGTAAAAGGGCGTGAGCCAGAAGACGAAGATGTGGCGGGCTTCAAAAGTCTCGGCCGACCCGACGTAGGCGGCGAATTCGTGCCCCTTGGCGTCCAGCACGGCCAGCCGCACGTGGTACTCGCGCGTGCGGAAGAACGGCCAGATCAAGCCTGATGTCAGCCAGGGCTTGTCTGTGTCGCGGATGTCGATGTTGAAGATGAAGCAGTAGTCCGGCGGCTCGATCTCGGGCCCGATGTTCTGCGGCTTGAACAGGCCGACGTCTTCGATCGTCTGGCGTGCGCGCCATTCGAGGCCAGGCCAGCGCGCGGACACCGGCTCTTGCAGGACGTCACGGACGTAGTGGGCCGTGTTCACGACGTAGCGGACCTTCACGCGGCTTCGCGTGGGCACTACGGCTTCGCGCAAGACGTGCTCTTCCCGGTAGAGGTCGTACATGTCCACCGCCGGGTCGGAATAGGTTCGATAGCCCACGCAGCCCGTCGCCAGGGCAACGAGCATCGGGATCAGGGCGGACAGGCGAGCGTAGTTCGTCATCATTCTTTCCCCTTCGGCATGAGGGCGCGGCACGTCTTGAAGACGGCAGCCTTGAGCGTGTCGCGGCGGATCACGGCGGCCTGTTGGGTGTTCCACAGCCATTTGGGCCAGAGTGCGTAGCCGAGCCAGAGGGTGGCCTTGCCGCGGCCCTGGGCATAGATGTGCCCGACCAATTCGCCGGTCGGCTTGCGTATGTCTATGAACACCTCGCAGGAGTAATCCTGGGCGTCGATCGGCCAGGCGTACACGATGACGGCGTTCAACCCGGTCTTGAGCCAGTGGGTCTT
>CAYXNI010000337.1:0-3510 GCA_964466285.1 uncultured Planctomycetota bacterium
GACTTTTGACGCTGATTCACGCTGATGTCAACTGATCTATGCTCGGGAACGCTAATCTGAACCGCCTTTGCCGTGCACTCGGAGCAGGAGGACATCATAGCCTTTGAGGGAGAACTCGACGGCAAGGCGGTCCGGGCCTCCGGCAACCTTGGCCTGGCCGCCCAGGAGGACACTGACGCCGCCGATGCCGCCGGGGCAGCCGAGTTGGTCCTTCGTCAGTTCGAGCTTCCCCTGCGCCGGTTGCGGCTGATCGTTGAAGTGCAGCACGACGGCTCCCTGCCCGGGCAAGGTGTGGATGTGGGTGAGCGGGCCGGCGCCGTGGAACCGCCCGGCGGAGAAGAAGGCCTGGTGGTCCCGGTAAATGCTGAGGGCCTGTTGCACCTGGGCCTTCTGCTCGGCGTTCAGGACTGCGTAGTTGCCGACGCCCAGGTGCCGCACGGTGCTGGCGGCGTACCAGAACACGATGCGGTGTTCGCTGTCCTTCGCGAGGTCGATGTGTAGGTAGAGGGGCATCTCATATGCCAGGTTATAGTAGTACAGATTGTACAGGCGCCCGGACGTCAGGTCGGCAAAGGGGTCCCACATGAACTCAAAGCCCCACAGCTCGTCGTGGCCGTCGGGGAAGAGGTAGACGGGCCAAGTGCAGGAGCCGGCGAACTCCCAGTCGTGCGCCTCGATCAGCACGGACGGGCAGGCTCGCTTGATCTGCTGCTGCTGTCGTGCCACGCCGAGCGCGTGCTCCCAGCTCCGCAGGGGGATGTGGTGGCGGTGGCTGGCGTCGCGGCAGGGCTCCAGGTTGTCGTTGAAGTCGAAACTGAAGAACCGGACGCCGGCCTCGACGACCTTCTGCAGGCGGTCCGTTTTGGCTTTCTGCCAGCCCTGGACGGTGGGACAGATCCCGATGGAATGGCCCGCGCCCCACCGGTCGCCGAAGAGCGGGGCTCCGTCCGGGTTCTTGCGCCAGCAGTCCTTTGGCCAGACGTAGGCATCAGTGTGCATTCCGACGAGCACGCCGACGTCCAGGCCCAGGGCCTTGGCGTCCGCGACGAAATCCTCGAGTTTCCCCAGCCGCGTCTCGTCCCAGCGGCCGGAGCCGAAGTAGTCCTCCCACCCCTGATCGGTGTACAGGAGCGTACAGCCGATTTCCGCGGCCCGATGGAGCGCCTGCAGCAGTTGCTCGTGGTGGTAGCGCTCGCGGCACTCGTAGTAGATGCAGTAGTTGAGCGGCGGCGCATAGCCCTGCGGCAGTTTCACCCCGGATTGGGCCATGAGCTCGCGGTACAGGACGAGCCCGTCCTCGAGACCGCCGGAGAAGGGGATGTAGCGGGTGATGCCAAGATCCTTGCACTCGCCCGGCCCGAGGTCCACGTGCTCCAGGCCGGACGGGACGCCAGTCAGGATTCCTCCAAAGCGGACATGGTCGCCCGTGCGCCGGACCCCGACGAACTGGGGCTCCTCGTAGAAATCGGCCGGCCGTCGTGCGATCACGAGGCCGCGTCCGTTTTCGAGAAGCACGGCGCCGTCTCGCCGGGACTCGAAGGACGGTTCCGCCTGCAGGTCGGCCAGGTGGGGCTTGGCCCGGCACTCCTGGAAGGGCACGGGAAAGCAATGGAACCGCCGGCCGTGCACGCTGCTGGAGAGCATGGCCCGCAGCGCCGTGATCTCCAGATTGTGGCCGCCGGTATTGCGGAGAAGCAATCGCTCCTCAAGCCATTCTCCTGTGATCGGGGCGCGAAGCTGCAGTTCCAGACTGCATGCCGGAGCGGGCGGCCCATTGAAGCACGGGGTCAGCGTGACCCGCCATGTGGTTCCGTCGCCATCGGCCTCTTGAACCGCGTCCGAGACGATGACGTCGGTCGCCTCGAGTGACGTGCCGTCCAGGCGCAGGGCGAGGAGAAAGTCCCACTTGCTGTCGGCCCAGGCCACGCCGCGGGACTCATCGGCCAACTCCAGCCGGGCGAGCTTTCCGTCTGTCCGCACGATCGAGCATCGAAGCCCGGCGTGGCCGGCGTGAATCACATCCTCGGGGCAACCGTTGGCACGGGGCCTCTCGGTCTTGTCCATAATCGGTTACCGTCTCCATGCAAGGTGAAATGAGAGTCAACGGCGGTTGGCCCGGTCAGGCCCGGCGGACAGCGGCAGGCTAGCATCAGAACGGCGAAATGTCAATCGCCCGCAGTCCACTTGACATCTGCGCAGGCCACGGGTAAGGTCCAGAGAATGAAAGGGCCGGCGAAATCATCGAAACCGCCAGCGGCGCCGTCAGCCGCCGGCTTCGGCCTTCGCGGAGGAGACGGCGCATAATGAACTATACCCGCCCCCGCTCGCACACACGCGCCGGCCGACGCCGCACACAGGACCCCGTCGTCCAGAGCGTTCCATACATCGTCGGCGGCGTCATCCTCCTCGGCGCAATTATCCTGCTCGTCATTTACATGAACAGTAAACCTGCCCGCGGACCAGCCCCGGCCGCTCAGCCCGGCGTCGTCTCCACCGAAGTGCTTCTCGAGAAGGCCGACGCCGAATTCCAGACCGCCCAGTCGTGGCTCGGCAAGAGCGGCCCCGACGCACCCGGAGACACACGGCCCGCCGCCGCAAAAGAGTCCGTCAAGCACCTCAAGGAATGCCAGACCCTGTACGAACAAGTCCTCACGCGCGGTCTCTCGCCGGCCGTCCGACAACGCGTCGAGGAGCGTCTCCACGACGTCCAGCAATCGCTCTACTGGTCCAGAAAGTTCTCCGGAGTGTAACAACCTTCCGAACCGTCACAATCCACTGCTTCGCAACGCGGTCTGCTGGGGTGGATGAGGGGACTCGAACCCCCGGCCTACAGAGCCACAGTCTGTCGCTCTAACCACCTGAGCTACATCCACCGTGAGGAGCGAAGGCGAACGACACCTGGGCGGCCTGCCCCGCGCCTGTGCAACGGCGTACGCTTGCGCCCGTGCGCCGCTCCCTGGTCGGGGCGGGCGGACTTGAACCGCCGACCTTCTGGTCCCAAACCAGACGCGCTACCAAACTGCGCTACGCCCCGATTCGTCCGCTCGCCAGTTGCGGCGGCTCAGCACCCGCGCGAGCCGTCCTCAAGAGGCCGCGGCCTCCGATGTCAAAGAACCCGACCGGCCATGAACTCCCGGGGATTATACCCCCTGTGCGTGAAACCTGTCAAGGAAACTGGCGTCGAATCCAGCCACACGCGTCCGAACAGGTCAAAGCAGTCTGCGACATTCGATAGTTCCTGACTGGTTTCCGGTGATGATAATATCGACTGGCGGCAGCCGTTTCAGGGATGGCAGGGGCGGCCGGTCGGGTGGCCGGCGATGCACCCCGCCCGCTGCACCCTGCCCGGAGGTTGAAACCACGCCGGCCTTGGGTATGATAGGGTCAGTTCGCTTAGGCCGAACAAGCTTTCGTCTCAGGAACATGTCCGATGAGCCGTGATCGCACGCACCGACTCAGCAGCCGTCTCGCCGCCCGGACGTATTCCGCGGCGACAGTGATAGCCCTTCT
>CAYXNI010000338.1:0-3510 GCA_964466285.1 uncultured Planctomycetota bacterium
CTCGCGAAGTTACCGATGTCGTAGCGCCGCTCGCCGCCGCTCAACTTGACGCCGATGACCTTGCGGCCCTGCTTCATGAGCAGCCGGATTGCGTCGGTCAGTTGGATTTCGCCGTCCTTGCCGGGCGGCGTGCGGGCGATGGCGTCGAAGATCTCGGGCGGCAGAATGTACCGCGCCGAGATGGCCAGATTGCTGGGGG
This sequence comes from uncultured Planctomycetota bacterium, assembly GCA_964466285.1. Lineage (GTDB taxonomy): Bacteria > Planctomycetota > PUPC01 > PUPC01 > PUPC01 > CAYXNI01. Next base: position 200 of record CAYXNI010000338.1, read on the forward strand.
CGGTGCCGGGCGCTGGTTTCTCGACCAGGTCGCGGACCTCGAAGACGTCGCCGTCGCCGGCGGGCGCCGCGATGCCGTACCGGCTCGTCGCCTCCGGCGGAACCTCCTGGAACGCGATGACGCAGCCGCCGTCCGCGCGGTCATAAGCCTCCATCAGCCGACGCACGAGCGGAGGCTGTCCCGCGCCGTTCGTGATGATAGAGTCGCCCAGTGCGACGACAAATGGCGCGCCCGCCGCAAAATCCCGCGCACACGCGATCGCGTGGCCCAGCCCAAGCTGCTCGCTCTGCCGAGTGTAGAAGAAACTGACGCCCGTGTCCTCAAACCGCAGACCGTCGAGCAGCTCGGTTCGTCCGGTCTTCTCCAGCAGCCCGCGCAGCTCTGGGTCCTCGTCGAAGTGATCCTCGATCGCCCGCTTCCGCCGCCCCGTGATGAACAGGATGCTTTCGACCGACGCCGCCTCGAGCTCCTCGACAACGTACTGGACCAGCGGCTTCCGGCCGACCGGGAGCATCTCCTTCGGCTGGGCCTTTGTTGACGGCAGCAGCCGCGTGCCTGCGCCTGCGACCGGGACAACTGCCTTGGCGATCCTCATGACACGCTCCGCATCTGCTGTCACTGTTCCTCGAACTCGAGCCCCAGGGCCCGCCCGGCGTTCAGCGCGAACACCTGCATCCGAGTCTCTTCGTCGAACTCCAGCGCGTTCATCAGCCCCTCGTAATCCCTCACCACCTTAGGCAGATACTTGCAGTGAACGTCGGAGCCGAACAGAATCTTCTGCCACGGCTTCAACGTGCGTGGGGTGGAGCCATACGCGCCGCCGGTCCGGTCCCACCACAGCAGCTCGCGAAAGAAATCCGGCCCCTTCTTCCGCAGCGTGGTGCCCGACAGGTCCATGTAAACGTTGGTGTTGCAGCGCACAACCTCGCACGCCTCTTCGCACCACGGGCTGCCCAGTTGGGTCCCGATGATCGTGAACTCCGGGAAGGCCCGGGCGATCGTGTCCAGGCAGATCGGCCGCATCCGCCGGCAGCACACGTTGTACAGGTGGTCGCGGCCGGAGTTCGGCAGGATGCCCAGCTGAAACAGCCCCGGCATCCCGAGCTGCCCCGCACGGGCGTAAACAAGGTAGAACTCCTTGTCGTCGTAATCTTTCTCGGGCAGCGCGAACTGAAGCCCGTAGAACCCGCGGGCGTGGAACTCGTCGACCATCGCCGCGTAGTCGCGTCCCAGCCGGAAGTAGCCGAACGGCATAAACAGGTCGGGGTAACGCTCCGCAGCGGCGAGCACCTGATCGTTCGAGGCGTACTCGTATTGCTTCGGCCCGCCCGTCAGCACGACCTTCACGATCCCCGCCTCGCGGGCCGCCTTCGCCAGCCGGTGCTCATAACCCCCCTGGTCGAGCAGATGCACGTGAACGTCGATAATCATCAGACTGTCTCCGGTTCGAGCCCGCCGCGTCAGGCGCGGCCGTCCAGCCCCACATCCGTGTCTGCGCCGCCAAGCCGCGCAAAGCGATTCTAGTCGCCAGCCCCGTCCGAATCAAACAAAATGAGGTCAGGCCCAGCCGAAGATGTCGAAGTGGCGGTCCGAGGACATGGCCGCGTGCAACGTGTGCAGGCCCGCGCGGTTGAGCTGTTCCCGGACCTCGGCCGGCGTGTAGGCGGAGCGGAGCGAGCGGAGGTATTCCTCCTGGAGCAGGGCGGACTCGCCGCCGGCGTACCGGCTCACGATGGCGCGTGCGGCTTCCAAGCTGTCGGGCCGCGCGAGGTCGCGGAGAAAGACGAGCGCTCCGGGCCTCGCGAGTCGCGCGACTTCAGACCAGAGCCGGTCCGCCGCGGTGACGTGGTGGAGGATGCTGTTCGAGAAGATCACGTCGAAGGACTGGGCTGCCAGGCCGGTGTCCTTGGCGTCGGCCAGGACCAGTTCGATCCGGTCGGCGACGCGGGCCTGTTCGACGGCGGCGCGGGCGAGCCGGAGCATGGTCGGGGCGGCGTCGACGGCCACGATATGCCATCCGGGCAGGGCGCGCACCACACGGATCGGGATGTCCGCAGCGCCGGTGCCGAGGTCGACGGCTCGGGCGGACCGCGCCAGCCCGGCCAGGGAGACGAGGCGGTCCGCGAACGCCTGGTTCACCTCGGCGAAGTCGGCCTGCGCGTACGCCTCCGCCTCAGCGTCGTCGTTCATCAGCTCGGGCTCGGGCTGTCGGAGCATGCGGGTCATGATCCCCTCGTTCTGCTGGGCAGGCCGATGAGCACCCGCTCCTCGGTCAGGTAAGGCGCTTGAGCGTCAGGCTTCCCGTGTTCAGGCCGCCGTCCGTGAAAGCGTTCACCCCAGACCCACCGTGGGCAATGCCCGAGTCGGTGTACACGTCCGTCAGGGACAGTGCGTCGTTACCCCCCTTCAGAGCCAGGAACAGGAAATCATTGAAGTCGGTGCCCGCGGCCGCGACCGCATCGTCTCCTTTGCCCATATTAAGGAAGACCGTGCCGTCAAACTGCGAGTCGGCGATGTCCACCGTGTCGTTGCCTGCACCCGCCTTGACCCCCAGGTGATGGAAGGTGGACGACATGACGGTCAGTGCGTCGTTGCCCGATCCCAGGTTGACGTACACCGGCTCGCCGAACTCCGCGCCGTCGATTGCCAACTGATCCGACCCCCGGCTGGTCTTGATGTCAACCACGTCATTGAACTTGGCGTTCTCCACCGAGACCGTGTCATCTCCGGAGCCTGTCAGCAGGAACAGTCTCCCGTCGAGTTCCAGCCCGCCGAGGTTCACAACGTCGTTGCCCTGCGCAGTGTCGATAAGGACGTCGCCAGCGATTACCGAGCGGTCCTGCTGCAATGCCAGCTTGACCGTAACCGTGTCGTCGCCCCCGCCGGTCAGGATGAACGCACCGTCGGCAAGGTCGGTGTCCTGCAGCGTCACCGTGTCGTTGCCTGTCCCGGTGAGGATTCCCAGGAACCCCGGGACCGTAATCCCGTCGAGGGTGACCTTGTTGTTCCCCTCGCCCATGAGAATCGAGAAGCCGCCGGTCACTCCCGACACAGTCACGGCGGCCGACCCGTTGATGGTCGTGCCCGCCTGGCCCGTGAGCGTGAACTCGCCGGGCAGCGGGCCCGGGACAATCACGATCTCATTCCCGCCAATGTCCCCGGTAAGCTGCAAACCGCCTTTCACCACCGCGGCCACCACGTTGCCGTCTAGCAGCACTCGCGGCTCCAGCGGCTCAATCGTCACCCCCCCGGACACCCGCTCCAGTTGGTTCTTCATCCCGGCCCTCCTGACGAGCAAAACCACCACCATA
>CAYXNI010000339.1:0-3500 GCA_964466285.1 uncultured Planctomycetota bacterium
CTTTGGTCATTCATCCCGGTTATCCTGTCAATCCTGTCCAAACTCTTCAGAAAAAAGAAAGTTTTGCCAGCTTGCAGTACGAGCAAGAGCAAGAGTATGGGTGAAGGGACAAGGGGTTCGTGGAGTCGAAGCAGGCGGCTGCGCAGTGCGGCTGCGCTGTTGCGGATGCGCTGTTGCGGGAGAAGCTGACGCAACATATACTGGCAGCGGCGGGTGACGGGTGGCAGGTGACAGTTGACTAGCGGGGCCCAGGGGCCCGGTGATTGGGATTCCGGGTTTGTTCGGGATTTGGCGCCTGAGATTTGGGAGTTGTTTTGAGGTGGGCTCATCTGACACACAGCCTGGCGGCCGCGTGATTCTGGTGGCGGACTGGCATCTGCCCGCGCACCGGACCGCACACACCGACTTCTTTCTGCGGTTCGTGAACGACGTGTGCCGGGGCGCCGAACACGTCTTCGTGCTCGGGGACCTGTTCGAGGCGTGGGTGGGTCCGAGGCACGTGGCGCGGCCCGGCCATCGGGCGGCGCTCGAGGCGCTGTCGCAGCTCGCGGCGTCGGGCACGAAGGTGACACTGCTGCGGGGGAACCGGGATTTCCTGCTGGACCGGCGGACGGTTCGGCGGTTCGGCCTGGCCCTCGCGAAGGACGGGTGGCGCGGGGAGCTGATGGGGCGGCGCGTGCGGCTGACCCACGGGGATGAGCTGACCGAGGGCGACGGGCTGCACAAGGCGCTGCGGGCGATCACAGGGAACTTCCCGGTGAGCACTCTGGTCAAGGCGATGCCGCTGGCGGCGAGCGACGTGCTGGCTGGGGCGTACCGGTGGCTGAGCGACCGGCGGCATTCGCTCCGGGCACGGAAGCTGCTGCGGCCGGCGCCGCAGGCTGTTCGTGACGAGTTCGCGTCGGGGACCGAGCTGCTGGTCATCGCTCACTGGCACGAGCCGGGCGTGCATACGAATGTGTTCGGCGGAAAGACCCTCGTGATGCTCGGGGAGTGCACGGAGCGCGAGGCGTCGTATGCGGAGTTCACCCGCGGCGGCGTGGAGCTCAAGTCCTTTCCCGGCTGAACCGCTTGTTCCGCGTGGATGACGGTCGTCAGCGAAGGGTCATCCGGGAAATCCCGGTCAACACGACGAGGCCCTTGCAAGTCTTACATCATGAGTGGTATCACTACCGGGACCAGGTCAGTGCGCCGGCGGCGATTCGATGGGAGAGGCAAGAGAAATGAGAAGCAGTTCGGCCTTTGACGATGCGGTTGCGGTTTGGCACATGGCAAGTGCGGAAGGCGTGGCGGTTCACGGCGATGTTGCGCTTGGGGTCCCCTTGGAGGGCGCAGAGCGCGAAGCCTCGCTCGCGCGTGGCGGAGACGGCCGCGTCGCGCGTGTCAACGGCGGCTGGCTTTCGGTTGGCGACGATGCGCTGAGACTTACCGGCCCTGAGATGACGCTGTGCATGCGGCTGAAAGATACGTCGAAGGCCTGGGATGCTCCGCTCTTCGCGAAGGACGACCAGAAAGACGTCTACGGCACAATCCTGTCGGCCGGCGACGGCCAGCTCCGGTATGTCTGGCGGACAACGCCGGCGGCTGAGCGCACGGTGAGTCTTCAGGGGGACGTCCCCGACTACTTGAAAGAAGACTACCTGAACGGCGTCATGCGCCTGAACGCGCCGGTGGCGATGATCGGTGCCGGCGGCTGGCACGACGTAGTCATGCGGTTTCGCGCTCCAAGCGTGGGACTGTTCGTGGACGGGGTCCTTGTGGACGAGAATTGGCCGCACGGGGAACTGCACGAGTTCTTCGGCCCGTTCCTGATTGGAGCGGGCTGGCGGGACGGAAAGAAGGTCTCGGGGTTCAATGGATTGATTGACCACGTGGCCTTGTGGAATCGCGCTTTGACAGACGAGGAGATCAGTGGCTTGTCGGGCGGCCCGAAAGAGATTGCCCGGCGCGACCTGGAGATTCTCGGCCCGCATCGTCCCGCACCGCAATACTGGCGTCCGCGCGGGCACAACACGTCGGCGGGCGACTGCATGCTGCAGTACCTCAGAGGCCGGCTGCATCTGTTCTGGCTCTTCGACCGCCGGCACCACGCCTCGAAGTGGGGCCGCGGCGCCCATGAGTGGGGGCATTGGTCCACCGCCGACTTGGTCCGATGGGAAGAACATCCCATGGCTCTCACACTTACACACGGATGGGAATGTGCGCACGGGACAGGCAGCCTGATTGAATATGAGGGGAAGATCTATGCCTACTATGCGGAGTTCTCCGCCTGGGGCAACTACAAGGACTCGCCCTACAAGGAACTGTCCATCTGCATGGCCGAAAGCGACGATGGCATTCACTTCACCAAGACCGGCAAGATATCTCCGCGCGGATTTGATTCCCACACCATGTATGATCCTGCGACGGGGCTGTACCATCTGCTGACGCCCGGCTCAGGTCAGCAGTGGCCAACGAACTGGCCCGACGGCAAGAACGGGCTGCTTGACTACACAGCGACCGACCCGGTGCGCGGGCCGTGGACGCTCCAGCCGAAACATTTTCACGAGGCGTTCGGCTGTTGCCCACACGTCTTCGAATGGAACGGCTGGCACTACCTGTGGATGGAGAACCGCTTCTGGATTTCCAAGAATCTGATGGGCCCCTGGAAAGAGCACACCCCCGCACGACTCATTCCACTTCACGTTCCGAAAAGCGCGGTGTTCGGCGGTCGGGCGTTCGTGGCCGGAGTCCTCTGCGAAGACGGCTGGGGCGGCGAAATCGTTTTCCACGAACTCGTCCAGAACGCCGACGGCACGCTGGGCGACAAATTCGTCCCCGAGATGATGCCTCCCTGTGGCGACCCGGTCGTCTTGAGGCCGGACGGCCCCGCGGTTGCCGGCGTGCCGCGAAACGCGCTTGTTAAGATTGAACTCAAGCCGCACTCGGCGACCACGCCGTTCGGTCTCCGCCTGCGCAGCACGGACGCGCCCGGCAGCGGCCTCGAACTGCGATTCGATCCGGTCCAGCGAACCGCGTCGTTCCTGTTCCCCGAGGAGGTCCGTTCCGACGCGGCGCCATTCACCGAGATTGACGCTGTTGGCGGCTTGGACCGCCCGGTCAAACTCGAGATTGTGCTTGTGGGCGATATCGTCGACGTCTGCATCAACGAGCGCCGCACAATCGCCACACGGTGCAAGGGGCTGACGGGCGACCGCCTGGTCTTCGACGGCTGTGCCGCTTCCAAGATCGAAGCCCGTCCGCTGAAGTGATCGGAAATCTGTGCCCGTCACAATTCGGAGTCAGATCATCCTGCATACGACCTGGTTGTGACCGGCGGTGTCATTTCGATCGCCTTGTCTTGGCACGGCGGGTCTGCGGGGTGACAGAAAAATCGACATGGGGATTTCCTAGTTTGGCGGGGTTTCTGGCGTATATATATGGGGGACAATGGACGGCAGAGAATGGACCCTGGACGATGGACTGTGGACCAGGGACTAGGGACAATGGAACGGTGTCGG
>CAYXNI010000340.1:0-3493 GCA_964466285.1 uncultured Planctomycetota bacterium
AGCCGAAGGGGCAGAAGCTCTCGATGAACGTGGCCGCCGCGCTCCCCGACACGGGCGAGATCACCATTCCGGGGCTTGATGTGCTGCTCGACGGAGCTGAAGCCAGAGTAGCCGGAGAGCTGTCGAAGGACGGCGAGGTGTTCACCCTGCGCGAGCTGACGCTGAAGGTGACGAAGCCGGCGATACTGGCCGCCTCGGTCCCGATGGTCAAGGACCTGTCGGGCGGGTTCGACCTCACCGGCTCCGGCAAGGTGGCCGTGAAAAAGGCGATGAAGGGTGACCTGAGCGGAACGGACTTCGACGGGCTGGTGACGCTCCGCGACCTGCAGGCAACGCCGGCTGCGGCGCCGCAACTCGCCCTCGCGCTCAACGGCGCCGTCCGCGTGAACCCGCGGAGCGTCGACAGCGGCGGCATGGTGGTCACGGTGACCAACCTGGCCAGCCGACGCACTTCCGTGCTCACGCTCAAGGACTTCCGCGTCACGGGCGTGAGGGAGACCGAACCGATGCTCGGCCAGATCCGCGCTCTACGGCTGAACTTCGCGGCCAGTTCGCCGGAGTTGAATGCCAGCGACCTGATGGCCGCGCTGCCGAAGGAAGCCGAGAAGCCGGCTGAACCGGCTCCAGGCGGGCCGGGCGCGCCCCCGCCCCCTGACCAGCCGAAAGCGGGGCCGTTTGATTTCCTCAAGGGCTGCCAGGCCGACGGCCAGGTCAGCATCGACAAGGTGACGTATGAGAAGTACGTGGCGACCAACGTGTCGGCCCAGTTCCAGATACGGGACAACAAGGTCACGACGCCGAAGCCCGCGCACGCGGAGGTGTTCGGCGGCGCGGCCGACGCGACGCTGGAAGCGGACCTGAACGCGCCGGGCATCGCGCACAGCGGGAAGGTGCACCTCGAGAAAATCGACATCAACCAGGCCGCCGCGCAGGCCATTCCCGTCAGCGATGTGTTCCTCGGGAAAACCGGCGGTGATTTTGCGTGGACCGGCGTCGGGTTCAGCAAGGAGGATATCGCGACCTCGTGGACCGGCCAGGGTGAACTGGCGGTAACCGACGGCGTGGTGCAGAACTTTGACAGGTTCCCGCTCGTGGGCGGGATCGTCGGGCCGCTCACGGCGCACGCCGGCGCCAACCTGTTCCCTGACAACCGGTTTGCCTACGACCCGGTCAAGCTGAAGCTGGAGTTGAAGAACGGCCGGTTGCAGGCGCGCGACGTGATGCTCCGGGCCAAGAACGGCATGGGCTGCGCCATCCCCGACGGCTCCGTCGGCCTCGACGGAAGCGTTGCGTTCAGCCTCGCGACGTATCTGCCCAAGGAGATGCTGATGGAGCAGGTGAGAAAGATGGTGAGGCAGCAGATCGCGGTGAACGTGATCGAGAAGGCTATCGACAAGAATCCGCCGAGTTTCGCGACGTTCAACGTCTCCGGGCAGGCGTCGAAGCCGTCCATCACGCCGGACTTTGCCAGTTTCCCGAAGTGGGTCATGTCGACCGCGGCAGGCGTGCTCACGGACCCTGGCTCTCTCTTGGAGGGCCTGATCAAGGAGAAATCGAAGGAGCTCACTGAGCCCAAAGAGGCGGAGCAGCCGGTGCAGCCGCAACCGGAAGACAAGAAGCCCAAGAAAAAGAAGAGCGATGACGTGATCAGGGATGTGCTGGAAGGGCTGATCAAATGAGGCCGGGCCGGGAGCTCAAGATTCCTACGGCGCGGCGTCGGCCGACGCCGCGTCGGCTTTCTGCGGGGAGGGTGCGCCCTTCGCGTCCAGTTGCCCGATGAGCCATTGGACCATGTCTGAACGGTCGGGCCATGGCATTGTCTTGCCGGTTTTCTTCTGCCAGGATTCAATCGCCTGCTGATCGGCCCTCCAGCAGAGGTCGATGGCTTTGCTTAATCCTGCGTTTTCGGTTCTCAACAGGTCAATCTCCGTCTTCAGCCGGTCGGCTTCCGCTTTCATCCGCTCGGCCTCAGCCTTGGGCCGCTCGGTCTCGGCGGTGAGCCGCTCGACCTCGGTCTTGAGAGCGTCGTGCCCGGTTTTCAGCCGCGCGATTTCTTCGCGTAAGCTGTCCCGGTCGTGTTCGATTTGTGCCACCAGGTCCTTGAGCTCGTCCAGCCGCTGGTCGATCGCGTTCACATCACGCTCCTTTCACTTACGGGGCCGCAAATCCCTCGTCCCGGAGCTTGCCGCAGCCGCACAACTGACGCCCCAAGCATGATAGCGCTTGAGGAACAGAGTCACAACAGTCAAGGCGCACAAGACATCCCGGAGCCGTGGGACGAGGATTCGCGTTCGGCTCGCGCGTCCCGTGAGCGGCGTCAGTACGGCCAGCGTGCGGAGAGCGGCGGGAACGCGGGGAACGCGGCGTGCGGCTCGGCCTGGTACCAGTACGCGACCGAGGCGATGTCGTCGGCGAGCGGCTGGAACTTGCCGTTCGGCCACCAGCCGAGCGCCTGGATGGTCACGCGCAGGTCCGTCGCGAACCGGATCGGGTCCTGGATGTGCCAGCGGTAGAGGCTCCACTTGGGCGGGCCGTCCGGGCCGGCGTGCTTGAGCGTGGTGCCGACGTAGGCGGTGCTGTAGACTTCGGGGAAGCCGTAGCTGCCGCAGAAGTAATCCTCGGTGCCCGTGCCGCAGATGGTGGGGAACTTCGAGTCGCCGTCCATGTAGAACTTGATCTCGCCTTCGCCGAACCATCCGTCGCAGTGCTGGGTCCAGGCGAGGAACGTGCCGGCGTAATGGCCCTTGCCCTTGATGCCGTCGACGATAGTGTAGTCGGGGTGCTTGCGGTCGGTGACGGCGCGGCGCCACTGGGCGTGGAAGTATCCGGCGTTCTCGGGGACCTCGGTCTCGGCGTAGGTGATCTGGTAGGCGAGCAGGCCGAGGTCGCACTTGCACTCGTTGGTGAACGTGACGCGGGCGTGCTTGCGGAATGGCATCGGCCAGTAGCAGTTCAGGGCCGACATCGGGTTCACGATGACGGGGAGCGAATCGACGCGGGCGAAGAGGTCGTGGCCGACGGCGAAGAAGTCGGTCATCGGGACCTCGATGGACGGGGTGGTCTCGTCGTCCCAGTAGAAGCGCAAGATGCAGCCGCGTCCGTTGCCGCGCCAGTTGGTCTCGGTGGCGAGCCAGATGTGCTGGACGATGCCGGGGCCTTTGACGTCCATCAGTGTGACCGTCTCGCCGGCCTTGGGCTTGAGGAAGGGACGGACCTTCCAGCCCTGGCCGAGGTCGGTCGCGGCGGCGCAGTGGGGCAGGTCAGGGTTATTAACGTCCGGGACGGCCATGCCGCCCTTGCCTGGTGCGCCGGTCGGGTTCTCGGCGGAGATGGACCGCGTTCGCGCGTTCGAGAGAAGGGGGAGAGAGCCCAGGCCCATGTTCAAGCCGACGAAACTGTCCATAGGATTTCTCCGGTAAGGTGTTCAGGCCGTGTGACGGACAATGTGCGTTCAACGTTGACGCCGTTCGGGCGGGCATTGTAGCGCATTGGC
>CAYXNI010000341.1:0-3488 GCA_964466285.1 uncultured Planctomycetota bacterium
GATCTTCGCCAGCGTAACGCGCTCCACCGGCATGCGGACGTCCTGCGTCTGCGTGGTCATCGACACGAGCGTGAACCGCATCGCGTCCGCACCGTGGCTGTCGATGATGTCGAGCGGGTCGATCCCGTTCCCCAGGCTCTTCGACATCTTCCGCCCTTCCCCGTCCTGGATCATCGCGTGGATGAACACGTCGGCGAACGGGATATCGCCCACGCAGTACTGCCCCATCATCACCATGCGGCTGACCCAGAGCGTGATGATCTCCCGCGCCGTGCACAGCACATCGCCCGGATAGAACGCCTTAAGCTCCGGCGTCTCCTCCGGCCACCCCAGCGTGCTGAACGGCCACAGCGCCGACGAAAACCAGGTGTCCAGAACATCCGCATCGCGCACCCAACCTGCTTTCTCGATCATCGCCACGGCGCCCGCGTCATCACGATCTAGGCACAGGTGTGTCCGAATCCAGTTGTCCCGTTCGGGGTGCGGTCCCACAATCAACACATAGTGAACGGCATGCTTGCGGAACATGTTGCCGAAGTGCCCACCAATCCTCTTGTCGAGAGCAGCCACCTCGTTCGGTTGGGGTCCCCGATTCTCGTGCTCCGGACCCGCGGGAACGCCGAGTTCCAGATCGAGCGACCACACCGGAATCTGATGCCCCCACCACAACTGCCGGCTGATGGGCCAGTCACGGAGATTCTCGACCCACGCTTGATATGTCTTCGCGTATCGCTCAGGCGTGAACTTCACCAGGCCCTCCAGTAGCGGCTTGAGCGCAAGCCCGGCCAGCGAGTTCTTCGGCACATCAGTCCCTTCGATCATCCCCTCGCCGAACTTCTCAGCCAGCCGCTCGACCGGCTTCTTTACGGCGATGTACCACTGATCCGAGAGATATGGCTCGATGGGCACGTGGCTGCGATAGCTGTGGCCGACCTGATGCACGTAATCGCGCACCTCTTCGAGCAGTCCCTCCTGCCGGAACCACTCGACAATCGCCTCGCGCGCCTCGAACCGGTCCATCCCGATCAGGTTCTGCGCCTCCGGTGCCGTCGTGTCGTCCCAGCCGTGCTTGTCGCTGATCGTACCGTCCGGCGCCATGACGTTGACGACCGGCAGATCGTGCCGCTGGCCGATCGCGTAGTCGTCCGGATCGTGCGCGGGCGTCACCTTCAGGAACCCCGTCGAGAACCGCGCCTTCTCATCCTCGCTCTCCGGGTCGGGCAGCACAACGTGCTCGTCGGCGATGATGGGAATGAGCCGCCCGACAATCGGCAGCCGAACCATCTTGCCGGCCAGTGCCGCCGCCCTCGGATCGCGCGGATTCATCGCCACTGCCGTATCGCCCAGCATCGTCTCGGGGCGCGTCGTTGCGACCGTCACGTGCTCGATCCGTCGCCCGCCGATGTCCGCGGGCCGCTCCAGCGGATACTGCAGATACCAGAAGTGGCCGCGAACTTCTTCGTATTCCACCTCGTCGTCGGCCAGCACGGTCTGCGTGGCCGGGTCCCAGTTCACGAGCCGCTTGCCGCGGTAGATGAGGCCGTCGCGGAACAGGCGAAAGAACGCCTCGCGCACGGCCCGGGCGCAGACGGGGTCCATCGTGAACCGGCGCCGCTCCCAGTCGCACGAGCACCCCATGAGCTTGAGCTGCCGGGTGATCGTCGCTTCGTATTCGTCCTTCCACGCCTGGATGCGGGCGACGAACCCCTCGCGGGTGAAGTCGGTGCGGCGTTTCCCCTCCTCCGCGAGGATCCGTTTCTCGACGACCGTCTGCGTGGCGATGCCCGCGTGGTCGGTGCCGGGCATCCAGAGCGTGTTCCGGCCGCACATCCGCTGGTAGCGGATCAAGGCGTCCTGGAGGGTGTTGTTTAGCGCGTGGCCCAGGTGCAGGCGGTCGGTGACGTTCGGCGGTGGGATCATGATGCAGTACGGCGCGCCTGGAGAGTTCGCCTCGGCGTGGAACAGCCGGTGTGTCTCCCAGAGGGCATAGACGCGCGCCTCGACGTCAGCGGGCGAGTACCGGGGCGGCAGTTCAACAGGCATTCAGAACACCTCTGAGGTTGGCGAACACGGCTCCTCGATCAGGCGAGGTTGAATTCCTCCCGCAGAGCGGCGGCCGAGCGCTCCGCGTCCCTGTCAGGCACGAGCACGGTGAACTTCGCTTCCGATGTCCCGATCATCTGGATGTTCACGCCCTCGCGCGCGAGGACGTCGCAGATTCGGGACGCCGCGCCGGCATGGCTCCGGAGGCCCACGCCGCTGATCGCGATCTTGGCGATGTCGGCCGTTACTGGGACCGGCTCGGTCGTCACGGCGGGCGACATCGACTCGATCACCCGCTTTGCCCGCTCCGCATCCTGCCGCCTGACCGTGATGCTCATGCCTGAGGAGCAAGAGTTCTGAAGCACCACGTCCAGGTTGATCCCGGCCTTTGCCAGCGCGTTAAGCACGAGCGCCGCCTGGCCCGGCTTGTCCTGCAGCCCCCTGATCTTCAACTCCGCCTGGTCGCGGTCGCAGTCCACCGACTGGGTGTGAAATCCCTCAACCCGTATGTCAGACTCCGACAACTTCAGCCCCAGAGGCCGGCTCTTCACCGGCACCGCCTTCGGCAGACGGTCAAGCCCGAACTTCCTGTGCACGGCCCGCAGGGCCTGCTCGACCCGTTCGGCGTCGACGACGACCGAGATGTGGATTTCCGAGGTGGTGATCATCTTGATGTTGATATTCTCTTCGGCGAGCGCTGCGCACATCTCGGCGGCCGTGCCCACGTGGTTCACCATCCCCTTCCCCACCACCGACACGCGGCCGATCCGCTCCTCCCAGGTCACGTCCTCGGCGCCCAACTCCGCCGCCACCTTCTTGCAGACGTCCAGCGCCTCGCGCAGGTTCCCGCTCTCCACCAGCAGGCTGATATCGGCCTTTCCGCCGTACGGGAACGCCTGGACCAATGTATTGATGTTGATCTTCCGCTGCCCGATCGCCCCCACCACCTTCGCCACCATGCCGGGCCTGTCGGGAACGCCCGTCAGCGTGATCTTCGATTCCTTGAGGGACAGAGCGGCTCCGGTCACGGGCACATTCTCAAACCCGCGGACCTCGCCGCACACGACCGTGCCCGGCGCATCGCTGAACGTGGACAGTACGCGCAACGGCACGTGGAACTTCTTGGCCACTTCCACCGACCGCGACTGCAGCACCTTCGCACCGCGGCTCGCCAGTTCCAGAATCTCGTCGTGGTTCACCGCCTCCAGCTTCTTCGCCTCGGGCACGACCCGCGGATCGGCGGTGTAAATGCCGTCGACGTCGGTGTAGATCTCGCATATCTCCGCCTTAAGCGCGGCGGCCAGGGCGACAGCGGTCAGGTCCGACGCACCGCGCCCCAGCGTGGTAATGTTGAGGTCGGAATCGATCCCCTGGAAGCCCGCCACCACCGCGATCTTGCCCCTCTCGAGCTCACGCAGGATCGGTCGTGTATCGATCCGCTGAAT
>CAYXNI010000342.1:0-3480 GCA_964466285.1 uncultured Planctomycetota bacterium
ATGGCCGGGTCTTTATCCTCCAGCAGCGTACGAAGCTCCGGGGCATCGGTTTGCGTGGGCCAACGCTCGAAGCCGCCCAGCTTCAATCGCATCGGCCGCAGAAATGGCCGAGGTGGTGCGTAGTTCGATGCCCAGGGCCGAGCCCGCGTGTAGGCTTCGACATCTTCCGTGCGGGGAAAGAGCAAGGGCTTCCCGCGGTCTGAACTCTCATAGGGCTCCGGCGCGATGGACCGGAGCGAGTCGTCACTGATTCGCTGGCCCTTGGCTGCCAGTGTGCGGCTCACGTCGATGGCACGCTGGAGGCGCTGCCGGACGGACAGGTCTAGCTGCTGGGGAGGCTTCGCAGTGGGGGGCGCGGCCGCCTGAACGATCTCAAAATCCACCGGCTCCGACCGCAGCGGCGTGCCCGCTTGGAATACGCCGTCCCACCAACGGACGCGATACTTGCCGGGCCGGGCGATGTCCGCGAAAGGGATTTTGCCGCCCGCACCCCAGCGCCTTCCTTCACTGTAGACGAACTTGCTGATGTCCCACTCCGCGATCAGCGTCTGCCCGTGAGCGGGAACTTCGATGTCTTTGTAGTTCGCAAATGGGGCGGCGGCAGCAGCCCGTGCCGACCAGGTCTTCCCGCCCTCGGCCATGAGCTTGATCTGGCAGGACGACTTGATGTTCTTATCACCCAGCCCTCCGCGATAGACCTGCGGTTTGTCGGTTCGGTTGACGAACCGAGCCTCGATCACGATGCTTTCGCCAACTACAAACGTGGGCGGTTTCTTCCGAACGCCCAGTTCCACGGAGATCTCGCTCTCCTCAGCCGCGACATCGACTTTGGGCTTGCCTGTGTCTTGAGTCGTGGCGGCGGCGGCCACAGCTTTGGGCACCAGCCCTTTCAGAAGGTCCGTCAACCGTTTCGTGGCTGCGGTCACCTCCTCGTCCTTCAGTGCCGACATGCCGTCGCCGATCACCACCCAGCGATCGCTTGTCCACACAACTTCCGTGGGACGGTTCCAGTTCTCGGTGATCTTCTCCGCGCGGACGATGCCCTCAGCAACTCCGCCCTCGGCATCATCTGCGGCACACGGAAAGATCAGATAGAGCGTGTTCGTTGCACTCCGAGCGTTGGGGCCGAGGTCAACAAGCCCCTTCAAGTAAGGTCCAGCCTCCCACTCGCCATCGAGCGCGGATTCCAAGATCAGCTTCAGTTCGGCGAGCGTCACCGGGCTTGGCTGCCTGGAGGGGGCGGCGGCCGGTTGGGCAGGGGCGGCAGAGATGCCGGGCTCCTCTGCAAACGTTCCGCCTGCACCAGAACCGATCACCGTCAAGATCGCAACAACTGTAAAGATTGCCCGCTTCATCTTCCCTCCTGACTTCGGCCGGTCACAGATCTCGTTAGCCCCAAGGCGCACCTAATCCTGACGGAAGTATACCTCACAAACTGCGCGTTATCCGTAACGGCTTTGTAACAGCCGCTTGCTGGGCGAACTCATAATGGCAAGTTCCAGTCGCTGCCGAACGACTGCCTCGAGGCGCGGGCTGTCGGCCGTCGCCTGCAAGCCGCGGTTGGCCGATTCATCCCTTCTTCGGCACTTCGTTGCGGATGGCCTCGGTCACAGTCCATTTGCCATCTGTCTTGGCTAGCTTTAGTCTCCATCCCGCGAAGGGGAATGGTACCGGGTCATCTGGGGGATCCACCGCGTGCTTGAGTAAAGCCGAAGCTCGACCGTTGGCAATGGCGATATCCCTCACAGCATAGCTGTCGAACATCTTCCCCAGCAATCTCAACTCAGGCAAGGAATATAGGCGTAAGGACTCATTCTCAAGAACAGCTTTTGTGTGCTGCTCTTCCAAGAGATAAACTACCTCGCCCTTCATATATGGCCCGGAAACGGGTGTCTTGCCCCATGCAATGACGGCCTGCAAAACGGCCGGCCGCTCATTTCCCCCCACGTCGGCCTTTCTGACATCCGCCAGAGCTTTGATGTACTCCTGTGTCTGGCTTCGGACAATGCCGTCGGAATCAGTCTCCGCGAGCTTCGTGAGTACCGCCAGAGCTTCCTCGCCTTGAATCTTCGCCAGAGCGCGAGCCGCATGCCATCTTTCGTCCGACCAGTTCTGGCGAGTTGCCTTGAGAAGCATTGGCACACAATCGGGGCCGCCGAACTCATAGCACAAATCGATCAGACGGAGTTTCTCCTGATCCATGACGTTTAACGGTCCGTCCCACATGCTGGCGAGGAATGCGGCTGCTTCTTTCGATCCGAGTTCCGCGATGCGGAGTACCGCATACGCCCGTTTGTCACGGTCCAACGATTTGTCGATGGCTTGACCTTTGTACTTCTCAAACTCGGTCATCTTCAGTTTCATCAACTGTTCCCGTTCTTGGGCAAGCGAAGGCGGCGTCTGGCCGGGTACAGTTTTGACATTGTCTGCAGCGACAGCGAGGCTCCCGAGCACAATTCCGGTCAGGAGCACAACTGCGATTTGGCCACTTCTGTTCATTTTCTCTCCAGCTTCACACGACTGCCTTGACGCGCGGGCCTTGGACCGTCGCCTCTAAGGCGTGGTTGGGTCTTCCTATTCGTAGTACTGTGCTTCGCCAATGTCCTTGCCGAGCACAGCGCATTCAACTCGTTTGAATGTGGTGCCGTTCTCAAACTGGAATCTGTACCTTCGAACAATACCGCCAATCTGTTGATATGTGTATACCACAGCGATGAGATTGTCGTAGCTGAACGGCGCACGGACTGCCTGGGCAATGTCCGGGTCAAGTGGCGCCTTGTCATAGCCGGGAATGTCTGAGGTCTTGTTGATGACGGAGACTGGTTCTCCTGCGTGGAGTTTCACGAAGTCCTGAATCAAGTTGTCTCTATCCTTTTCCTTCGGGGATGATGGGTACTCGTTGAGGAAGACAACATTCAAACTGTCCATCGTCATCTCTTTGATCTCGCCCCTCGAGTTCATAACGTGTCGCCACGGGAGCGCAGGCGAGAAGTGCTTGGTATAGCAGTTGATGAGCCATGTTGAATTGCCGAATGGCTTCAGGTTGAAAGCGTACTCCTCGGTGGGCCGGCCAGATCCCTTGAGATACTCTGTGAACAGCGATTTCGCTTTTGCCTCATCTACGCGTTTCAACTCCATTGCATGTGCCATGGTGCATGCCAGAAGAGAAATGCCTATCGCTGCAGTCATGAGTTTCTTCATATCGCGTTCCTTTAGATGCCCACCATGCGAATCACCCGTTTCTGAAAGGCGCTCCTTTCAAAGACGGTTGCATTCAATTGTTGTGGCTACTCCTATTCATACATCTTCGAAAGACCGTTTTGTTCAAGGTTCTTCACGCGGACATGGGCGATCCCGTTGATCCGATCCAGAATGAAGACTTGGAGATGGGAGTATTTCTTGCCCTCTGCGATCCTGAACTGCTCACCCGTGTCCATGTAGTCAAGAATGATCGTTCCGGTCGTCTTGTCTTGCAGGAGC
>CAYXNI010000343.1:0-3474 GCA_964466285.1 uncultured Planctomycetota bacterium
ACATCCCCGTTAGGAACCGGTGCAGGACCTTGGGCGTCTCGCGGCCGATGACCGAGTCGTACGGGCCGGTCATTCCCGTGTCGGTGAGGAAGGCCGTGCCCTTGGGCAGGATGCGCTCGTCGGCGGTTTGGATGTGCGTGTGCGTGCCGACCACCGCAGTAACCCGCCCGTCCAGGTGCCAGCCCATCGCCACCTTCTCGGACGTGGCCTCCGCGTGCACGTCGACCACGATGAGGCGGGTCCGCTCGGACATCGTTTGGACCGCCGCGTCGGCCGTGCGGAACGGGCAGTCCGCCGGACCCATGTAGACGCGGCCAATCACGTTCAGGACGCCGACCTGCGTCACGCCGTCCTTGCACGTGAACACGCCGTAGCCGCGTCCGGCGGCGTTCGGAGGGTAGTTGGCCGGCCGCAGGAGCGGCACGTTCCCGCCGATGTAGTCGACGATCTGGGCGCGTTTCCAGATGTGGTCACCCGTGGTGATGACGTCGATCCCGCAGTCGGTGAGCTCCTTCACGTGCGCCGGCATGATCCCCGAGCCCGACGCCGCGTTCTCCCCGTTCGCCACGACGAAATCGATCCGGCGCTCCCGGATGAGGCCGGGCAGTTTTTCCTTGATGATGCTGCGCCCCGGCCGCCCGACTACGTCGCCGATCACAAGAATCCGCATAACGCTCTCGCACCAACAGGGGGATCACTAGTTTAAAGTTTAAAGTTCAAAGTTTAAAGTCCAAAGTTTGGGGTTGCCGGTTCAATGTTGCGCGGGTCCCAGACCTTCCGCATGTTCCCTTACCTACGCGCCGCGGAACTTTGAACTTTAGACTCTAAACTTTCAACTCACCTCGCATATTCGACGCACCGCGTCTCGCGCAGCACGGTCACCTTGATCTCGCCGGGATAGGCGAGCTCCTTCTCGATCTCGTCGGCGATGTTGCGTGCCATCACGGCGAGCTGCGTGTCTCCGATCCGGCTCGCGTTGACGATCACGCGCACCTCGCGGCCGGCCTGGATGGCGTAGGAGGTCTCGACCCCCTGGAACGAGCCGGCGATCTCTTCCAGCTTCTGGAGCCGCTTGACGTAGCGTTCGAGGCTCTCGCGCCGGGCGCCCGGCCGCGACGCGCTGATCGCGTCCGCCGCCTGAGCGATCACGGCGTACACGCTCTCGGGAGCGCAGCCCTCGTGGTGCGCGGCGATCGCGTTGACCACCACCGGGCTCTCGTCGAACCGCCGAGCCAGGTCCGCCCCGATCTCCGGGTGCCCGCCCTCGACCTCGTGGTCGACGGACTTCCCGATGTCGTGGAGCAGCCCGATGCGCCGGGCCAGCGTGGTGTTCAGTTTCAGCTCGCCCGCAATGGCCGCACAGAGCTTGGCCGTCTCAATCGAGTGCTGCAGCACGTTCTGGCCGTACGAGGTCCGATATTTCAGCCGGCCCAGGCACTCGATCTCCTGCGGCTTGAGCCCAACGACGTCCAGGTCGATCGTGGTCTGCTTGCCGGTCTGCCGGATGACCTCGGCGATCTCCTGCTGGCACTTCTGGACAACCTCCTCGATCCGGGCCGGATGAATCCGCCCGTCCTGGATCAGGCGTTCCATGGCCCGCCGCGCGACTTCACGGCGGACCCCGTCGAAGCCCGACACCACGATTACCCCGGGCGTGTCGTCCACGATCACGTCGATGCCGGTCGCCTTCTCGAATGCCCGGATGTTCCGTCCCTCGCGGCCGATGATCCGCCCCTTCATGTCGTCGCTCGGCAGGTCGATGGTCGAGACCACGCTGTCCGCTGTGTGCTCCACGGCGCTCCGCTGAATGGCCGCCACGACGATCTCACGCGCCTTCTGCTCCGATTCCTCATGCACCCGGTCGACCGCGCGGCGGATGATCTGGTCCGACTCGCGCTGCACTTCCACCTCCAACCGCTCCAGGAGGAGCTTGACCGCCTCGTCCCGCGACATGTTCGCCAGGCTGAACAGCGTGTCCTTTTCCTTGCCGATCAGTTCCTCGAGCTCCTTTTCGCGGCCGGCCACTCCGCGCAGCCGTTCCGCCAGGTCCTTCTCCAGGTTCTCGACATACTTCTCCTTCTTGGTGAGGAGATCGTTCTTCTGGTCCAGCCCGTCTTCGCGCTTGGCCAACTGGCGTTGCAGTTGCCGCAGCTCCTGGCGTGTCTCCTGCGTCTCCGCCTCGAAGTCCGACCGAATCTTGAGCGACTGCTCCTTGGCCTGAACCTCCGCGTCCTTGACACTCCGTTCCGCTTCCTTTCGGCCACTCTCAATAATCTCTTCGCGGCGCCGTTCGGATGCCCTGCGCCGAAAAGCCAGAACCGCAAGTCCGATGGCCAGGCCCACCACGGCTCCGGGGATGCCGAACAGCAGCGCATCCATCCCCCCTGCCGCCAGAGGCATAAGCAGAAATACCTGACACACTTCCATACTCCTTAATAATTCCTTGAGCCAACAGCCTTGGCCGGGCCGGATTGTCGCTGTACTGACTATGTGCGGGGGGATGGAGACCGGTTGAGCGAGAGAACTTCGTCGTGTGCGAGGCGGAACAAACTAATGATTGCCGCCAACCCGGCGCTCTTAACTGCCGGTTCCCGCATCAGAGAAGGGATGGCAGACACTCCGAACACCTGCCACGCCCCTTGCGGGAAGTCACTGGTGCGACATAACTGTCCTCAGATTCCTGACTTGCCGACGCACCTGACACGCCACACGACTGCAAACTTCACAGCGCGCGTCACAAAACCATCGCGTCAACTGAACCCGAGCTGCGCGCTGCGTTGCGAAAAAGAACTCTATATGCTCTCCCGGCGCCGTCCATCGCCCCAGCGGCCCGCGCCGCCAGCAGCAACAAAACGAGCACCAACCAGATGAAACTGACTCGGACGACCCGATTGCGCCGCCCGGCCAAACATGTAACCTCTCTGATTTTACGTCACCCCGCTGGCGCAGTCAAACAAAATCCCATCAGCCCAATACTCCATACATCATCACCGTTCCAGAAGTGCCAAAATGAAAGCGGATTTCGGGCAACGAAAGTCCGCTGAGGCCCTGCCGATACGGGGCGGTTGCGGTCTTTTCTGACATTGTGCTACTACAGCGGCGAACAC
This sequence comes from uncultured Planctomycetota bacterium, assembly GCA_964466285.1. Taxonomy (GTDB): domain Bacteria; phylum Planctomycetota; class PUPC01; order PUPC01; family PUPC01; genus CAYXNI01. Next base: position 3,108 of record CAYXNI010000343.1, read on the forward strand.
TGAGGCCCGATGCAGCGCTCGTCCTGTCCCGTGCTTGCCTCCCGCGATCTGGTGCGAGGAGGGGGAGTCGAACCCCCACACGATCCAACACAACTCCTTGACGGGTCAAGGCGTTCTGCCCCCGCCGCCATCCGAGTATGCACGTGGTATGCATTTCCCGCCTCATTTCCGCCCCAGATCGCCGCCCCGACCGCCTCGGCAACCTGAGCTTCCCGCCGCGCATCCGAACGTGCGTAGGTGTTCATCGTCATTCGCGGGTCAGCGTGTCGGGCCAGGCTCATCGCCTCTTTCGCCCCCGCCCCGGTATGCAGCACGAGGTTGACGAATGTCGTCCGCAGCGCGTGAAAATCCAGCTTGCCGTGAAAAG
>CAYXNI010000344.1:0-3447 GCA_964466285.1 uncultured Planctomycetota bacterium
GCCCAGTTCTTCAGCTTCGGGACGAACGACCTCACCCAGATGGGGTTCGGCTTCAGCCGCGACGACATCGGCGGGTTCGTCCCCGAATACATCAAGCAGGGCCTGCTGCCGGCCGATCCGTTCGCCGTGCTGGACCAGGAGGGCATCGGGCAGCTCGTCCAGATCGGCATCGAGCGCGGCCGCTCGGCCCGGCCGAACCTGAAGGTTGGCATCTGCGGCGAGCACGGCGGCGAGCCGTCGAGCGTCAAGTTCTGCCACCGCGTCGGCATGAACTACGTGAGCTGCTCGCCGTACCGCGTCCCGATCGCGCGGCTGGTGGCGGCGCAGGCCGTCGCCGAGGAAACGGCCGCGGCCGGAAAGGCCCACAAGAGGGCCGCCCGCAAGCCGGCGAAGAAAACCGCCAGGAAGGTCGCAAAGAAGCCGAAGAAGTAACTGCGGCAGCGGATGTTGTCACGGCCTCCAAGGCCTCCCGAGACGGGAAATGGCCGCCGAACGATCGGCGGCCATTTTTTTGGCTCTCTACTCTCGCTCGGCCTCGATGCTCGCGCAGGACTCCGGCGAAGGCAAGTGTTCGCCTGTGCGTGTGCGATGACAGTTGAAGGTTTACAGTTGACGGCGGGACATGGTTTACACTTCATCGGCAAGTATAAGGCTTTTCCACAGGTTGTCCACAGCCGTCCCGGAGCGGCCCCCGGAAGGCCAGGCGATGGGACGAATAGCTGTGGGCAACCTGTCGTCGCACATGCACAAACGAACGCCTCTCCCCTTGCTCCGCGAATTCCGCGAGCTCTTCGGTAAGAAATCTCCCCTCCGCGTCCGATGCTGCCTCAGCGGCGGGATCGGTGAACAAGCCGCTCCCCGTACTGCGGAATCCAGGTTCGAAGCGAAGGATACTTCACCCCCACATAGTCAGTGAACAGCGCCGGATCCTCTAAGTTCCCGCCGAACATGTCGAAATGGCAGGGAATCACCACGCCCGGCCGGCGCGCACCCGCCAGATCGGCCGCCTCTTGATACGTCATGTTCCCGATGCAGCCCGCCCGCAGCCGCCGCGCGTCCCGCCCGTTGATCGGCAGCATCATCACGTCGAACCGCCACCGCGACAGCGCCGCCTGCAAGCCCTCCCAGATGCAGCAGTCCCCCGCGTGGTAAAGCGTCACGCCGTTTCCCTCGATCACGTAACCGAGATACGGGAACTGCCCCGTCGCCTCGTCCCGGTCCAGCAACTCGTGTGCCGCGGCAACACCCGTGATCGCCACGCCGGCCACCCGGACCGTGCGCAGATGGTCCATGCCCCGGAACCGGTTGGCCGCAATCCCAAGGTCACGCACCAAGCCCTCGCGCACCAGGTCCGGCACCACGAACACCGCCTGCGGCGCCGCTCCGGCGATCGCAGGCCAAGCCCCACGGTCGATGTGATCAATGTGATCGTGCGTCCCCAGCACCGCCGCCGTGTGCCCCACGTCCGCCGGCGAAACCAGCGGCGGAACCCTCCGCCCCTCCACCGCCGTGAGGAAAGGATCGACGTAAAGGACCACGTCGCCAAGCTTCACGACGAAGCTCGCCTGGCCCATCCACCACAACGCCGCCTCGCCGCTCGCCGGCCGGGCCGCGTCGATGTCCGCCACGAGTTCCACACCCGTCTTCATCTGTTGTTCCATTCGTCGAAAAACTCGCGCAAATCGGGCAGGCCCGCCGCGCGCCAATCGCGGAGCGTCCTGGCCGCCTCCTCGATCATCGCCAGCACGCCCTCGCTCTCGCCCGTGCTCCGGCCCTCCGCCGGCCACAGCCCGTGAACGAGCCCCGCCGCCGCTGCGAGGCCGGCGGCAAAGTCCGCCGACATCGCCCCCAACGCCGCCGCCGCGCCCAGCGCGTACCGCCTCGGCTCCACCCCCTGCAACAGCGCCATCCGCAGCGTCCCCACCAGCGGTCCCTCCCATCCGAGCGCTTCGGACGAATCCTGGCAGACCCGGTCCACCGTCTCCCTCAGAAACGGATTCGTCATCCGCTCCAGCAGATCGTCCGCGTACGCTTCGAGCCCCGCGGGTGTGAACAGGCCGTCCGTCACCGCATGCTTCCGCACCAGCGCGGCGCCCGACTCCAGCACGAACGCGTCCCGCACGAACGGCATCAACCCTGGCACCGGCCGCAACTCGCTCATCGTCCCCGCACCGATCATCTTTCCGAGGTATCCGGCGAGCGTGTGCGCCGCCTCGTGCCCAAAGCGCTTTACGTCGCTGAACGGAGTCAGGTCTATCTTCTCGACGAACCCCACCATCCCCCGGTCGAACCGGTCGAAGCGGACCCTCGGAATCAGAATCCCGCTGAACGCTTCCACAAGGAACGTCCGCCGGCCCTCCGGCGTCGTAGCCGCCAACTGTTCCGTCCCCTCCCGCCCGATCATCTTATTGATCACCGTGTTCAGGAACTGCACGTTCGTGCGCACCCGCTCACGGTACTGGAGAGGAACCTGCCCCAGGACCAACGTCTCCAGGCTCTCCGCCGATGTTGCCTTCCTCTCGGCGGCGTACACCACTGCCCGCGGCCCGCCCCGCAGCACCTTGCGGATCAGCCCGCCCGTCAGAATGTAGTGCAGGCTCCCCGGCCCGCCCGTCGAATAAAAGTCCGCACTCGGGATCGCTGTTCCGATCTCCTGCGCGTCGCCCAGCGCCGCGGCGATCCGCTCACGGCCGGCCGAATCCGACGCACTGTAGATCTCAACCGGCCCCACCTGGACCGTCTCGATGCGGTCCATGTGCGCGATGTTGAGCAGGTAGAATCCCCCCGCCTCCCGCACCTGCTCCACAATTCCCGGAACCACCTCGGCCACGACCAGACGCCGGAACTTCCCCGATCGGAACGCCTCATGCAGGAAAACGCCCGCCTGAACCGGACCGAACCCGAAACCCACGTACGTGTGCTTCCCCGTCAGACCCATCTTCCCATCCCGTGCACCTCCCCATTCTGCCCCTTACCCTTACTCTTGCTCTTGCTCTTGCTCTCTCCCCTCCCCCCATCATTCCCTTTCGACGAGATACGCCCCCTCATCCTCGCCCGTCCACCGTTCCGCCACCCGAATCTTCGCCGTTCGGCGGTGCGGATAGACAACCGCCTTGCCGTCCAGTTCGCCCTTCTTGATCCTGGCCAGGAACTCCGCTGCGTGTTCCAGATCACCGACCCGCGTGATGTGCGCGGCCGTCTCCACCTCACCACTCGCCATCAGCTTCAGAGCGTGCTCCACGTCCCACGGCGAGCCCCCGCTCGAGCCGGTGATGCTGATCTCCCTGTAATGCACGATGCCTGTGTTCAGCCCCACCATGTCCTCGCCCGCCTTCAGTCCGCCGAACAAGTTCAGCACCGCGCCCCGTCCGCACAGCTCCTGAGCCCCCTCGCTCGCCGGCTTCGACCCCACCAAGCGCGAGAACGCCTATCGCCGCCTCTTCGCCC
>CAYXNI010000345.1:0-3442 GCA_964466285.1 uncultured Planctomycetota bacterium
ACAAGCTGATTCTCGAGGAACGCCGCATCTCCCTTGCCCCCGTCGGTCGTCTTCGTCGACACCCCGCTCATGGACAACTTCATCGCGGGCAGGTCCCCGGCACTCCGCCCACCCAACTGCTCAGGCGTGAACGCGTACCGCGCCGGCGCCACATGAATCCTGCTGATCGCAATCTCCGGACTCATGCTCGACAGAACCTTGTTGATCTCGTTCGTGGCGTTGATACAACCCCGGTACCCGATGAACGCCGGCTCACCGGCACTCAGCCGGGCCGGAGGCACAAGCTTCTGCTCCGCCGTGTTCCTCATGTTCAACGCCGTGCTATAGTCGCCCTCCGTCTGCTTCACCGCATCCAGCGTCGTCCGCGCGATCCTCTGCTTCTGCAAGTCTTCCTTCACCTGCACGTCTTCAGACTTGAGCGCCAGCAAGCGCGAACCCAGTATCAGCGCCAGGCATCCCACCGCCGCCGCAGCGAACGGACGCTTCCGGGCCACCTCCTGCCGGAACAGCATCTCGCGCGGCATCAGGTTCACCTGCACCCGGCCCAGCCCCACCCCCTGCAGCGCAAGCCCCAGCGCCACCGACAGCGACGGCAGAGCCCCCTTCAACGCCGCACCGTCCACACTCGGCGCCAGCGTGATCCGCTCAAGCACGTCCGACGCCATCACGTCGCAGCCCAACTGGTTCACGAAGAACTCCGTCGTCCCAGGCAGCCTGAACGTGTTGCCCAGCAGCAAGGCCTGCTCGATCCGCACATTATGTATCTGAGACTTGAAGAACCCGATCGTCCGCTGAACCTGCCCCACCAAATCGTTCAACACCGGCTGAACCAGCTTGAACAACCGGGCCGCCTGAACCTTGTCCTTCGACTCCTGCTTCAGCTTCTCCGCCTCCGCCGGGCTGATCTTCAGCCGCTCCGCCAACGCCCGCGTGATGCCGTTCCCCGACACCGTGATGTTCCGCACCCGGAAGTTCTCCGGATCGCAGATCAGGATGTCCGTGCTCCCCGCCCCAAGGTCCACCACGATCGTGCCCTTCGCCAAGTCCCGGTCAAATGTCAGGTAGTTGTACAGGGCCAAAGGCACCGGCAGGACGGCCGCCGGCCGCACCTTGCTCAGCGACAGGTTCGCCAGCAACGCGTACACGAACTGCGACCGCAGCGAGAAGATCGCGACCTCCGTCTCCTCGCCCGGCTCGGTCGCCTCGTGCACCGGCTGGTAATCCCACACCACCTCCTCAATCGGGAAGGGAATCTGCTGCCGCGCCTCGTACCGCACGACCTCGGGAATCCGCCGCTTGTCCACGGGAGGAAGAGGAATGAACCGGCTGAACGCAGGCTCGGGAATCGACACCACGATCGGCGTCCGGCCGAACGAATTCCGCTCCGCCAAGGTGCTCACCGCCGTCCGAAGGTGGTAATCCCGGTCGCCCGACTCCTCCGACGGCCACGCCCGCTCGACCAAGTCAAAAGCGAGGATTTCCGCCCCGACCTTCGTCCGCCGAATCTTCACCGCCTTTACAGATGACTCGCCGACATCCAGCCCCCAGGCAGTTCGAGGTGTGAACATGTCCGACGCGCCTCAAAAGGTCTGGTACTCGCGCGATACTCGGGCCGCAAGCTCAGGAAGACAAATCGGTCGTATTATAGGGGTGCCCCCAATCCAGTCAAGCAAAATCGTCGCCGGTTTCGCACGCCACGCGCGACCCTCCCAAAACCACCCGCCCACCGAAGCAGCATGACGTGAGGATACACACGAGTCCCGCCCATCGCTGCTTCGCTGACAGCCGACCACTCTGGCCCATCCCTGATTACCGATCGCCGATGCCCCCATCGCCCGTCACCGATCACCCGTCACCGATCCCCGCCCCTTGCCCCTTCAGCCCCAGCGCCTCCGCCGCCTCCCGCATCCCCAGAATCACATCCTGAATCAACCCCTCCAGCGGCACCCCCAGCATCGCCGCACCCTTCTCGATGATCCCCCGGTCCACCCCCGCCGCGAAGCTCTTCTCCTTCCACTTCTTCTTCACCGACTTTACCTCGACGTCCATGACGCTCTTCGTCGGCCGCACCAGCGCCGTCGCCGCCACCAGCCCCGTCAACTCGTCCACCGCGAACAGCACCTTCTCCATCCACGACTGCGGCTCCACGTCCGAGCACACCCCCCACCCGTGCGACACCGCCGCGCGAACATACTCCTCCGGCCAGCCACGCTCCGTCAGCAGCTCGCCCGTTTTCTTGCAGTGCTCCTCCGGGAACCGCTCGAAGTCCAGATCGTGGATCAGCCCCACCACTCCCCACTTCTCCGCATCCTCCCCCCTCTTCCTCGCGATGTGTCGCATCACCGCCTCGACCGCCAGCGCATGCTTGATCGCCCTCTCCGTCTTGTTGAACTCCGTCAGCAGCGCAAACGCCTTGTCACGACTCGGTGCCATGATTCACCTCTACACAGGACATGCCAAGCAGCAGAATCGTGCCTCTCAGAAGTGCTTGCTGGCGAAGGCACGCCCGGAATGGGACTTCAGATACTTTTCGAAGGCAACGGCCTTTTCACGAGACCGAAAGGCGACGGCCGTCTCGATTTGCCACGGACGGAGGTGGCTTGTGTGAACGCACCATCCCGCGTTGTGGCTGCTCAACCGCTGCTTGAGGTTCCTGGTGATACCCACATAGAACCGAGACAGGTCCGCTAGGCTCTGAAGCATGTACACGTAATAGAATTCAATGCTCATGGCTTGCCAGGGCGTAGTTCGCCGCGAACGGAGCCTGGTGGGCGATGCAGGATTCGAACCTGCGACTTCTTCCTTGTAAGGGAAGCACGCTAGCCACTGCGTCAATCGCCCTGCACTCTATCATTGTACATCACGAAGGCCGATGAGAGAAGACGACACCGGTGGGAAAACAGCACGGGCCGCCCGGCGTCCGGACGGCCCATGCCTCGCAGCACTCACTTCACTCACCACTCTTCACTCACCACTCTTCTTCACTCACCACTTATCCGTCCGGAACGCCGACGCCGGCAGCCCCTCCTTGTTCATCAGGTTCGGCTCCGCCGTCTGGTCCCACCCGAACCGCACGGCCACCGGCTCCTTCACCTCGTCGCTCGATACTACGACGATGCTCTTGCCTTCGACCTCCGCCTTCGCCGGCACGAACTTCTTGTCCTCTCCAGCGATCGTGAACCACGTCAGCGGTTTCCCGTCACGCGACACCAGCCCGCCGCCCCAGTGGTTGAACCGAACACGAATCGTCCCCTTCTTCACGTCCATCGACCGGTACAACGGCCCCGAATACACCACTCCCTTCTTCTCGTACACCTTCGCCATCGCCCACAGCGCCAGCCGCCGGCCGACTTCCTGCTTGTTCTTCGGGTGAATGTCCCCCACGTTCCCGATATCATTGACCACCGCCATACCCGTGTTCTGCATCTTCAGCGCCTCGGTC
>CAYXNI010000346.1:0-3433 GCA_964466285.1 uncultured Planctomycetota bacterium
ATCGCAAAGCCCGGCGGACGCGCAGGATCGGCCACTTCCATCGTGGAAGCGTTAAAGCACGAAAACACGGCAACGCGGTACCAGGCGTAAGCGCCGGCGGGCCGGGCGAAATCCGCCTTCTCGATTGCCTGGCCCTTGAGCTTTGCCGCGATCTTCTGCGCGTCTGCGGCCGACAGCGCCTTGGCCATGTCGCCGGAGGCAAATGACGTGAACAAGGTCGTCTCGCAGCGCGGATTCTCCTGCAACGGACTGGTGTTGCGGTCCTTCGCATCGCACCGGTAGATATCGGTCCAGTCATCCTCCTCCCCGGTGTTCGATCCCTGGATCGCCCACACCAGCGGGTCACGTCCGGGCATGTCGGGTCCAGTGGTGATCGTGAAGTGCATCAGTACGATGGGTTGGGCAAACTGGACTGCGGCATAATACGGCGAGTCCTCTGTCGGGCCGCCGTAGCCGCCGTCCCTGAAGCCCACATACCACTTCCTCTGCTCCGGTTTGTTCAGGAAGATTGCGCACGCCGGAGAATCCTGCCAGCTCTGATAAGCGTGGCGCTGGTGCGCAGGCGTGCCGGGCGGATTGCTCGGGAAGGCTTTCATGGCCATCCAGTTGCCTTTTTCGGGCCGGAGCTGATCTTCCGACAGATCCCCGGAGTACGTGCCCTTGTCAATAACGTCGTCTTCGGGGTCCGTAAGGTCGCCGCCCAGCAGACTGGGATTCCCCGTTCCGAGTCTCACATGGGCCAGAGCCGGTAATGAAAAGGACAACACGCCCATCAGGGCAAAGAAGAAGACCGACATTCTCAACGCAGTTCTCATTTCTGCACCTCCGTTATTCTACTGCCTCAAACACGCGTATGTCCTCAAAGATTTGGGGCACCCGCAATGGCCCCGGGCGTGTACGGTCGTCCCCGATTGAAGCCGTCGCGTAACGTACCCCCATGCGTGGCCGCTGTCAAGGCGGCTTGCTGACTTTCCCACGCATACTTGCTCAGAACATGTGTCACACGCTATGAGAATAAACTTCTCTCGTACATGCCCAAGCATCAGATAGTCATCCGAGAAAGCATCTGCGAGCCCTTCGGAGGTATTTCGGGGCCACGAGAAGAGGCGGGGTGGTATATCAAAGCCAAAGTCGGGGAGGGCGAGGGAAGAAGTTCCCAAGGCTATCCCCTGGGCCTGAGGCGGTGTCTGATGGAACCAATCCTCACGTTCAGCAGCATTACCGCTTTCCGCACGTCTTAAATGGCTTATTCCCCTCACGGTTACTCGCCCTTCTTCTTTTCCGTTCGGATCAGCGGCTGGAGGACGTTCACGAACTTGTTCTCTCGCACCAGGGCTCCGGCGACCGTGGCGTCCACGTGGACCCCCACGTCGGAATTCTCGACGGTATTGTGCTCGACCACGGCGTCCGTCACCGCGCCGATCAACGCCACGCGGGCGTTGTTGTGCAAGCGGTTGCCCCGGATCACGACGCAACGCACGAGCGGCGAGGCCAGCGTGGGGATCACCGAACCGATGGCGGCAACGTGGGAGTCAAGCGGCGGCGTCTCGTTGAACGGGCCGAGTATGCCATTTCCTTCGAGGATCTGATTGTCGATCAGTTGGCAGTACCACGACGGCTGGGCGCTGCCATAGATGAGCCCGCACACGTGGAACCCGCCGGCGCGGGTGGAGGTGTTGCCCGCGATAACGTGCCCGATCGAGATGCCGTACATCTGGATCGCGCAGCCCGCGTCGGTGTACTCGTTGCCGACCAGGAGATAATTGCCCTGGAACGTCGAGATGGACACCATGCTCGACCCGTCCGGCGCCACAGTCCACGGCCGGTCGATCTCCACGGTTCGGCCTTCCTGTTTAACCACCCTTCGCCACTGGCCCGCGCCCCGTCCATCGAGGATGTAGACCCCCATGCCCGGCTTGGCCTCTTTGTTCCAGATGTCGGAAACCCGGCGAGGCTCCTCCGACAAGACGAGCTTCACGCCCTCGGCCGATACAATGCGCCCCGAGTGACATCCCCCGCCGCCGTCGCTGCTGGTGCCCTCGCGATCGGCGCCGAATATCGTCCGTATCCGGTTGCGCGAGAAGTACAGGTTCTCGCTGCCGTCGGTCGCTTTGAAGAACGTGTTCAGGCTGCCGCCGGTAGACACCATAGAGGCACCGATAATCTCGTTGTCCTCAAACACCAGCCCATTGATCCCCATGAGGCTGTACCAGCCATAAGGCCCGTTGTAAATCGTGTTGCCGGACACCCGCCCGCCGCGTACGCCCGTCAGCGTCAATCCGCATCCGGAGCCGTACAGATCGCAATCGGTGACCTCCACGTTGCGGCCGCCCACCGACACCGTAGACCCGCCCGATCGCGGGAAGGCCTCGGCAAACCGTCGCTGCGCCTCCGCCGGCTGTATGCGCGAGTAGCGCAGGGCTCGCACGCGGATGCGGCGCAGGAACACATCTCCGGAGTCCGGCTCCCAGCCGGCGTCGCCCACAATGCCGTCAAGGTAATTGAAGGCCGCCAGCGTGAGTTCTTCCAAGCCGAACGAGTTGGACCCCCGCACCAGCTCGATCGGCTTGGGCTGGTCGGGCCAGAGCAGCTCCACCCATTCGCGTTTCTCGCCCCGCAGCACCGTGAACCGGGGCACCGTGAGGGTGCCGCGTATCTGGTATCGCCCTCGCGGGAAGAAAACGATGCCGCCGCCGTTGGCCTGCGCCTTGGCCAAGGCCGCCTGGACCGCGGCGGTGTCGTCCGTCTCGTAGCGGCCCTTGGCGCCGAAGTCCATGACGTTGAATACCTGTTGCGGCCAGGGTTTTGCCAGTTCCACGACAAACGGGATCGGATCGCTCCAGCCTGCGTCCTGACCCCAGCCGTTGTGCGCCTGGAGTTGGTACTGGCCCGGCGGAGTGTCCGCCGGCAGGACGGCCATCAGAGAAAAGGCCTCGGCCTTCTCGACCGGCACGTCCACGTTTTTGGGGCCCGTCAGCCGTACGCGGAGGGCCTTGGGGTCGCCGAGCATGTTTCGGCCGCAAAGGCGGAACCGCCCGCCCGGAGTCTGCCGGTCGCCCAGGTCGCCTACCCACCACACGGCGGCCGGGCGATTCAACAGTGCCGTCGCCTTGCCCGCTCCGGTACGCACCTGGAACTCGTACACGTTCGCTTTCCAGTCCGGCGGGATCAGGGCCTTGAGGCACTGCGAGCTTCTGTCCAGAACTTCAAGCTTCTGCATCGGCTTGCCCGGCGCCGGGGCAGCCTCGACCACGGCGTCTTCCGTGAACGCATGCCCCTGGATCATCACCGTCTGGCCTGGGCGAATCGGATCCGAGGCCCACAGGATCTCGGGTTTCTCCCCCGCGAGGGCCGACGATGCCGAACCACCGACTGTCAAAACAATCACCGCGCCGAGAATGCCCGGGAAGGCGGACCGGAAACTCATATTACA
>CAYXNI010000347.1:0-3414 GCA_964466285.1 uncultured Planctomycetota bacterium
ACCAGCCTCACTCCGCCAGCCTCACGCTTCGTTGATGTTACGACAACACTTCGGACGCGGACAGGATGGGCGTTTGAGATTTGGCATTTATTGACGCCCGGCCCGGTTTTCCCTATACTCCCCGCATGACTCGCGAAGCAAGAGCAGCCGCCATCATCTTCGGGGCCGAGGTCGTCGCCGCGCTTGCCGTCCTTGCCGCGGTAATCGTCGCCCCGGTTGTCCTCAGCATGAAGACCTCCTGTGCATGGGACATCAAGCATCCCGTCGTCGGCGCCTGCGCCCTTGTGGCCGGGGTGGCCCTGCTCGTCCGGTGGGCGGCCGGCGGGCGGATGTCGTCCAAAACGGCGGGGATGGCCAGGGTCCTCGCCCTCTTTCTCTGTGCCGCTGCCCTGTCCGCCAGCCTCTCAAGGCACCCGCAGATGGGGATGCGTGAGACGTGGTGGTACGCGGCCCATGTGATCTTGTTCCTGGCTACGGCCATCGTATTCCGGCGGCGCGCGTGGGCTGTCGGGCTGATCGCGGCCATCCTGGCCAGCGCGTCGTTCGTCGCGCTGTCCGGCTGGACACAGAAGTTCGGCCACGACCTCTATGGCTACCGATGGTTCAAGTCCTGGGGCGATATCGACGTCAAGATGAGAGTACTCGGAACAATCGGGCTTGAGACGGCTTTCGGCGGGTACATGGCGACGTGCGCCGTTCTGGCGCTGGGTTCCGCTTCATTCCTTAAGAGCATTACTCTGCGGATCGTTCTCGTCATTGGTGCCGTGGGCATGGCCGTTGCCGCTGTATTCTCCGGCACTCGCAGCGCCTGGTTTGCGCTCGCCGTGGGACTCCTCGTGCTTGCCGTTGGGTTTGCTGGTCAGCTTCGGCGCTTTCTCGCCGGTTGGAAAGGCGGAAGTGCCCTTGCAGTTCTGGCTGCCGCCGTTATCGCCGCCGCCGTCTTTGTCCCGTCGTCGCAAGTGTCGCAAGCCTGGGATCGAATCCGCAAGGCTCCGGCGGACCTCGGCGTCCGGGCGACAATCTGGAAGACGGCCTTGCGGATGTTTTACGACAGCCCGGTCGTCGGCAAAGGCCCCGGCACCTTCAACAGCTACTTCGCCACCTTTCGGCCTCCGGACTACGCCCGGTTTGGCGTCCAGGCGATCACCGACCGTGCCCACTGCGAGTATCTCGAGGTCCTTGCCGAAACCGGCCTGTTCGGAATGGTTCCTTTCGTCATCTTCCTGGGACTGTTCGCCATTTACAGCATTCGCGCGCTGAAGACACTCGGCAACGGCGGCCGACGGACCCTCCTGCTCGCGGTTGTCGCCGCGGAGGTGACGATGCTGGTCCACGCCGCGTTCAACATAGACACCCGCCATCCGCCCTGCCAGATGATGCTTTGGCTGCTGATCGGCCTGGCGGCGGCGTTGTGGCCCGACGAAGAACCGGCGGAAGAACCGGCGGAAGGACCGGCGGAAGAACCGGCGCCCGATCCGCCCGTGTCGCCGCTCGTGTGGCCGGTGGTCCTGGGCTTGGCGGCCGCTGCCTTCGCCGTGGCGATCTGGACCTTCGAGATCTATCGGCCGTACCAGGCTCGAGTACACCTCCGCGTAGCGGAAGACCGCCAGACAACAAGGAAATACGCCGAATCCATCGACAGCGCCCGCCGTGCGGTCGAGCTCGATCCGATCTCTGTCTCCTCCTACTACACGCTCGGCAATTCGCTGCTCGCCGCGCGCAGATTCCAGCAGGCGCTGTTGGTCTACCATCAACTCAACGAACACGCCCCCCACTACGCCGATGTCGACCTCCGCATGAGCGTGATCTACGCGGTCCTCGGCCGCATGGACCGCGCCCGAGAGGCGTTCCAGGTCGCGCGTCGCCACTTCATCCCTGCAGGCTTTCCAGACGCCGAGGACACCACGGACGACCAGCTTCGGCGGCACGCCGAAGGTTACGTTGGCGGCTTCTGACAATTGCTTTCGCCTCGCCCGTGCGCTAAGATACCGCCCGTCATCCGTCCATCGCTAAAGGAGAGAACATGGCTGCTATCACAAGAGAAGACGTACTGAGGGCAGTGGTCGATCACAAGGTGAAGTTCGTCCACCTGTGGTTCACCGACGTACTTGGCTTTCTAAAAAGTTTCTCGATCACAGTCGAGGAGCTGGAAGCCGCTCTCGACGAGGGAATGGGCTTCGACGGCTCGTCGATTGAAGGCTTCGCGCGGATCGAGGAAAGCGACATGATCGCCAAGCCCGACCCCGGCACGTTCGTCGTGCTGCCGGGGCGGCCGGACGAGACCGCCGGCGCCGCCCGGATGTTCTGCGACATCGTCCAGCCCGACGGCAAACCCTACGACGGTGATCCCCGCTACGCGCTCAAACGAGTCCTGAAGAAGGCGGCCGACCTCGGCTACACCTACTGCGTCGGCCCCGAGCTCGAGTACTTCTACTTCAAGACGGCCGATGGCCCGCCCACCGCGCTCGACGCCGGCGGCTACTTCGACCTGACGCCGCTCGACGTGGCCAGTGACCTGCGGCGCGAGACCGTGCTCGAACTCGAAAAAATCGGCATCAAGGTCGAATACAGCCACCACGAGGTCGCTCCCAGCCAGCACGAGATCGACCTCCGCTACGACGACGCCCTCCGAATGGCCGACAGCGCCATGACCTACCGCCTGATCGTCAAGGAAGTCGCCATGAAGCACGGCGTCTACGCGACCTTCATGCCGAAGCCGCTCCTGGGCGAGAACGGCAGCGGCATGCACGTGCACATGTCGCTCTTCAAGAACGGACAGAACGCGTTCTTCGACGCGGGCGACAAGTACCACCTCTCGAAGACCGCCAAGTGCTTCATCGCCGGGCTCCTCCGGCACGCGCGGGAGAGTTGCTCCGTCGTCGCACAGTGGGTCAATTCCTACAAGCGGCTCGTGCCCGGATACGAAGCCCCCGTCTACATCTCGTGGGCGCGCCGCAACCGCTCCACACTCGTCCGCGTCCCCACGTACAAGCCCGGCAAGGCCAACGCGACCCGCGCCGAGTACCGCTGCCCCGACCCCGCGTGTAACCCGTACCTCGCCTTCGCCGTCCTCCTCGCCGCCGGCCTCAAAGGCGTCCAGGAGAATTACGAACTGCCCGGCCCCATCGAAGAAGACATCTTCGAGATGTCCGAGCCCAGCCGCGCCGCGCGCAACATCGAATCGCTCCCAGGCAGCCTGGACGAGGCCGTCGCGGAGACCGAGAAGAGCGCGCTCGTCCGCGAGGCGCTCGGCGGCCACATCTTCGAAAAGTTCATCGCCAACAAGAAAATCGAGTGGGACCGTTACCGCACGCACGTCAGCGAGTACGAAATCCGGAAGTACCTGCCGATCTTGTGAATGACGAATGACCCGTTGTCGATCTGGGCATTCAGGGGAACGGCCGATTGGTTCAC
>CAYXNI010000348.1:0-3401 GCA_964466285.1 uncultured Planctomycetota bacterium
CCCCGCCAGGAGGAAAAGGAGCCTGGCGCCGCCGGTTCCGCCAACGATTACGTTCAGCTGAGCGGCGTGTTGGATGCCGAAATCATCGAACCCGAGTTGTACCGCGCGGGCGACAGCACCACCCCCGCCTGCGTCGGTGAACGGGTTAGACGTCTTGCGGCCATCCTTCCGCCCGGCGGAAAAACTGGCGCCATGATCGTTGCCGGGAGCAGTGATGACCGGTCGGCCATGGCCCCGGTGTTGCGCCACGCGGACGTTCGCGACCAGGTGCTCGAGGCGGTGATCGCGGGCGCCAGGACCGTGATCCTGCATCCGCTCTACGCCGTCGACGGGATGCACCTCGCGCAGTTCGCCGAAGCCCTGGCGCTGCTCAGCCCGTTCGAGGACCTCATCGCGGACGGCGAGCCCGTGAGCGTCGCCAGCGTCGTGGAAGGGCCCGCATCAGCCCTCTGCCTCGGCAAAGACCCCCAGTTCCTCGTCCTCGTCCGAGACTACTCCCAGTCGCCCGCGGCCGAAGCCAAGCTCGAGCTGAAGCTCCCCGTCGGCGACAAGCGCCCGCCGCTCGTGCTGCTGGACATCGAGTCCGCGAGCGTGATCGCCGAGATTCCCGCCGACGCCACCAGCGTGACCGCGCCTCTCGGCCGCAGGGCCCGCCTGTTCTACATCGGCCCGCGCGACAGAATCCCCGCCGCCCTAGTCGAGAAGGCCGGCAAGCAGGCTCGGCCATGAGGAACTTCCGGTAATCCTTCGTGCCCTTGCGGCGTCGTGGTGGGTCTCCCTCTTACGTCATTCCGAACATCTTTTCCTTGAGGTCGAGGTAATACAGGTAATACTCCGGCCTCACGTTCGGCGGGCAGCGGTGGTCGCAGAACGGGATGTACCCGCCGCGCTCGACGTACGGGACCAGGGACTCGAGGTACTTCCTGATCGCGTCCGGCCCTTTCGCCAGCTCGATCTTGTCGACGCCGCCCATGATCCGCAGCTCCCTGCCGTACTGGTCGAGCAGTTCGCCCGGCCGGCAGCAGCTGTTGACCTCGAACGGGAATAGGCAGTTGATGCCGCTTTCGAGGAAGAAGGGCAGGATGGGCCGGACGTCGCCGTCACAGTCGGTGTACCACAGGTCGATCCCGTGCGCGTGGAGTTTGTCGCCGATCCGCTCGTACCGCGGCGCGACCACGTCGCGGAAGAAGGGCACGGAGACGATGGGGCCGTTCTTGAAGCAGATGTCCTCCCAGCCGGTTGCGAAATCGAAGTCGATGCGGCCGAGCACCTGGTCGAGGAACTGCTCGACGAGCACGCAGGCGGTCTCGACCATGTCCTCGACCATCTCGGGATAGTCGTAGCAGGCGTAGGCGAGGCCCTCGAAAGTGAGCATGTCGCGGATGCGCCCGATCATCGAGCCGCAGGAGACGCCAAGCGGATAGTCGCGCGTCGGCGGATGAGCCTTCTTCAGGGCTTCCACATCGACCTTGCGGTCCGGGTGGTTGAGGTCGAAGCGCTCCGCCTTCACGCGCTTCCAGTCGTCATGCGTGTTGATCGACGACTTGACGTAATGCGGGATTGTGTCGTGCCCGTCCTTCGGCACTTCGGCGAGCAGGCCGTCCCCGTTCTGGATGATGTTCGTGGTGGCCGTCTCTCCGACCACCTTGTATTCGAAGCCCGGGTGCATCCACACGTTGCCGCCTACGCCGTCCATCCTGTCGAAGTTGAAGAACTGGTCGGCCTCCCAGTTGTTCGTGATGCCGTTCTTGACGAAGATGTCCCATTCACGGAAGTTTTCTTCCCAGTAGCCGAACTCCATGTTGACGGTGCGGTCGAACGGCTTGTAGTGCATCTGGTTGTTGAAGCGCTCGCGGCCGGTCATTGTGCCTTTCCACTTCGGGCGGCAGGGCGTGATGGGCATGGGGAACTCCTTGTCAGTTACCAGTTGCCAGTCGTCAGTCATCAGCCCAGAACTTGTCGTGTTCGTCCTCGGATGACGAATCCTGACGTCCGAGCCGAAGGATAACTTACACGAAATTGCGTCCGGCGCAACACAGAAACCGTGTGTTTCACTGGGTGTTGACAGGATGCGTCCTCTCAGGTACAAGAGACCGCCTTGCAAACCATCCGAGCATGGCATTTGAGGAGAAACCATGAGCGATCTTTACCACGAGGTTCATCGGCCGCAGTTTCACTTCACGCCGCGAAAGAACTGGACGAACGACCCGAACGGCCTGGTCTTCTACAAGGGCGAGTATCATCTGTTCTTTCAACTGAACGCGAAAGGGATACGGTGGGGGCCGAACACCTGGGGCCACGCCGTCAGCCCTGACCTTGTTCACTGGCAACAGATCAATCACGCCATCGAGCCGGACGAGTACGGCTGGATCTGGTCCGGGTCGGCGGTCGTGGACCGGAACAACACCGCGGGTCTCAAGAGCGGCGAGGAGGACACGCTGGTCGCGATATACACCACGGGCGGCTACGGCAGTCCGCGGAACCCCACTGTCCAGGCGATAGCCTACAGCAACGACCGCGGCCGCACGTGGACAAAGTACAAGGGGAACCCGGTGCTCGGACACGTCCGCGCCGACAACCGCGACCCCAAGGTCGTCTGGCACGAACCGACTCGGAAGTGGGTCATGGCCCTGTACCTCGACGCCAACGACTACGCTCTCTTCGGATCGCGGGACCTCAAGAAGTGGGAGCGCCTGTGCGACGTGCAACTCCCGCAGACGGGCGAGTGCCCGGACTTCTTCGAACTGCCCGTCGACGGCAACCCGAAGAACACGAAATGGGTCATCTGGGGCGGGGCGGGCGTTTACCGGCTGGGCGCGTTTGACGGCACGACGTTCACGCCCGAGACGGACTCGCTGCGGGCCGAGTCGGGCGCGAACGGATACGCCGCCCAGACCTGGAGCGATGTCCCGGCGAGCGACGGCCGACGCATCCAGATGTCCTGGATGGCCGGCGGCAAGTACCCGTCGATGCCGTTCAACCAGCAGATGTCGTTTCCCGTCGAGGTGACGCTTCGCACGTTCCCCGAGGGAATCCGGCTCTGCCGCAAGCCGGTGCGCGAGATTCAGTTGCTGTTCGATGCCGGCCATGCCTGGCGCGATGAACCGCTTCAGGCGGGCAAGAACCTCGTTCCGCCGACCCGCCACGACCTGTTCCACATCCGCGCCGAGGTCGAGTTGGCCGACGCCAAGTCTTTCGGGGCCATCATTCGCGGCGTCGACCTCCGCTACCACGTTGCCGAGAAGAAGTTCACGTACCTGGGCCGCGACGTCGCGGTCGAGCCCGCCGACGGCCGCCTGGACTTCGAGGTTCTCGTCGACCGCACGTCGCTGGAACTTTTCGCCAACGGAGGCAAGAGCTCCGCGTCGTTCTGCTTCCTGCCCGAGGCGTGGGATGTGCCG
>CAYXNI010000349.1:0-1397 GCA_964466285.1 uncultured Planctomycetota bacterium
AGCTTCATCCTGGCCACGAGGTCTCGCATGGTCTGGTCCTGGGGCATGAAGCTGCGGGGCCACGTGGGCGTGTACTTCACGAACGGCCGCTGATACGGCTTCTTCGCGTGGTTGGCGTACCCGATGGCGTGTGCGATGCCGGAGTCGGGAATGCCCGCCACGAGGTCGATCTCGACGCTGTCGTTCCGGGCGAGAGCGGCGCCGCAGCGGTTGCGAGTGGCCTCCACGTTGATGCCCTCGTAGCTCGACGCGGGGTAGCCGTAGTACACCCAGAGGAAAGTGCAGATCTGCATGCGGTCGCCGGGCGGCTGTTTCTGCTCGCAGCCGTCCGGGGTGATGAGGACGATTTCGCCGGGACCCAAACATCTGACGACGGTGTACTGGAGGTTGGGGAACGAGCAGGTTTCGAGTGCGGCGGCATAGGAGCCGTCTTTCCGGCCGATGATCACGGGGGTCCGGCCCAGGCGGTCGCGGGCGGCGTAGATGCCGTGGTCGGTGAGCAGGAGGACGGAGCATGAGCCTTCGACCGCGTCCTGGGCGTTGCGGATTCCTTCCTCGAAGGTCGTCCCTTCGTCGATGAGTGTGGCGAGAAGCTCCGTGGGGTTGATGCGGCCGCCGCTCATCTCGGAGAAGTGGGTGTGGCGCTTCCCGAAGGCTTTGCGGATGAGTTCCTCGGCGTTGTGAACAACCCCGACCGTGACGATCGCGTATGGGCCCAGGTGCGAGTGGATGATGAGCGGCTGGTCCTCGAAGTCGCTGATCACGCCGATCCCGGAGTGCCCGCGCAGCTTCGGGAGGTCGCTCTCGAACTTGGAGCGGAACTGTGCGTTGGTGATGTCATGGATGAACCGCGCCGTGCCGTGCTCATTCCTGACGGCGAGCCCGCCACGCATTGTTCCGAGGTGCGAATGATAATCGGTCCCGTAAAACAGGTCCGCGACGCAATCGGTCTGCGAAACCACTCCAAAAAATCCGCCCATACGTCCTCCGTGAAGTTCTTGCAGTGCCGGCTGTCGGCCGTGAGTGTACCGGCGAACCGTGACTTTGGCAAGGACGTTTCTTTGGAAGCCGCCGCGGCCGGGCGGACGTGTTGCGGGAAAACAACGCGTTCGTGCGGGCAGAGCGCGACGTCGCGCGTGAGGTGGTCCCGATGTGGAAGATGAGCGCCGGAGGAGTTACGGTCCTCCGCCCGCGCCATGCGAACATCAGTTGCCTTTCAGCGGGCGGCCCTTCTTCGCGTTCCCAGCTTCGTCAGCGTGAGCAACGCGATGGCCATCGTGCCGAGGCTCGCGGGCTCGGGCACCACCATGGCCAGCGTTCGAATCTCGTCCTCCGACAGCGTGCGGGTCCACACGGCCACGTCGTCGATCTTGCCGTCCCAGTGAAGGGAGTATGTG
>CAYXNI010000349.1:1497-3397 GCA_964466285.1 uncultured Planctomycetota bacterium
GTCGTCGATCTTGCCGTCCCAGTGAAGGGAGTATGTGCCGTTGTCTCTGACCTTGACGCCCATGCCAAGGAGCGTGAAGCTGGGGCTGCTCAACTGGGGGAGGACGGTGGTGCCGACCTGCTCGCCATCGAGGTACAGGCTGGCGATCTCTGTGTCGAGTGACCATGTCCATGCGACGTGGTGCCACTGGCCGGTGGTGAAGGCGTTGGTGTCCGACGCAATGACGGCAGTCTCCCAGTTCCCGGTCCAGAACGCGGCGAGCAGGGCGCCCGACTGGTCCACTCTGACCTGGAACATGCCGTCGGTGCAGAGGACGGCTGTGGTCTCGAGCTTCAAGGTGTCCGCCAGGACCCAGGCGGACATGGACATGGCGCTGGTGGACCTGGGGTAGTTGGAGGCGAGGACGTAATCGTCGGTACCGTCGAGCGTCACGGCGTAGGCGCCGACCTTGCCTGGCAAGGACCACGCGGCATCGTAGAAGAGCGAGGCGTCGACGTTGTGGGCTTTCACCTCGTAGGCGATGTAGCTGGTCCCTTCGTCCATCGGCCAATACGCCGCGGCGGTGTCATAAGGGGAGGCACCTGCGAACCGCGCCAGGCACAGCAGGAACCCGGCGACGACGAGACAGACCGCGGCAGGCGACAGAGCGGGCCGCACGAGGCTGGAACGTTCTCGGGATATCTGTGTCCGCATATCAACTCCTTTTCGTGTCCAAAATCCTCGGCCGGTGCACATGAATTCTCTCCGTTAACGTCCCTGCAAAGCGTGTGCCCCGAACGGGGCGCACCCCCAGCCTTTTTGCGCGACCGCAATCTACTTCCGCAGGCTCAAGGAGTTATGCGTGTCCAGCGAAGCGCGGTTCCTTGCCTGCCGGAGCGGCATGTTTCGCAAAAGCAACGGCGACTGTCACCGACGTGTTGCATTTCGTCACCATGCCACGTGTGAATTGATTTGGCCTCTGTTCCTGATACACTGCTCTGGGGCCGCAGGCAGTGGATGGCTGACGACTGGGAGAACGGGAATGCAGTACGGCATCTGCGCAACGCTGGATTTCGCGGCGACCGCGGCGGCCGCCGGGTGCGAATTCCTCGAGATGACGACCGGCGACGCACTCAGGCCCGCCGGCACCGAGGCCGAGTTCCTCGCGGCGCTGGCCCAGTTCCGCGAGGCCGCGCTGCCGTGCAAGGCGCTCAACTGTTTCCTCCCCGGCCATCTCAAAATCGTCGGCCCCGACGCCGACCCCCGGGCGGCGCGCGGCTACGTCACGATCGTCTGCCGCCGCGCTCAACAGGCCGGAGTGGAGACGATCGTCTTCGGCTCCAGCACCTCCCGGCGGGTTCCCGAGGGCTTTGACCGCGGCGAGGCCCATCGCCAGCTCGTCTCCTTCTGCCGCATGCTTGGGCCCGTGGCCGCGCACCATGGCATCACGATCGCTGTCGAACCGCTGTGCCGCAAAGAGTGCAACGTGCTCAACACAGTCGCCGAGGCCGCCGCGCTTGTCCGCGAGACTGGCCATCCGGCCATCCGCCTCTTGGTTGATTCCTATCACTGGGGCGTCGAGCATGACTCGGCCGGCGACATCGCGTCAAATGCCTCCCTGCTGGCGCACGTTCATGTCGGCACGGTAGCGCATCGCCTTGTTCCCGGAGCCGAAGACTGCCCCGAGTTCGCGGTCTTTTTTGGCGCGTTGAAGAAAGGCGGCTACCGGGGCCGCGTGTCGATCGAGGCCGCCAGTGCAAACCCGCGCGTCGAGCTCCCCGCCGCGATCCGCCTGCTCAAGGCGCTCGGGGCTTAATCTCATCATCACCCGGCCTTCTCGATCTCCTCGCGGGCGAGCTGCACCCACCGCCCCAGCCGCCACGGCTGCTCGCACAGGTTGTGCACGTCCTTCATCGAGAAC
>CAYXNI010000350.1:0-3380 GCA_964466285.1 uncultured Planctomycetota bacterium
GCCGACGTTCCAGTTGCGAAGCCACGCGGGGACTTCGTCGTACGGGATCGGTCCGAGCCAGTGGAGGTTGGCTGGGCCGTGTGGGCGGATGCCCTTGTGCGGGCCGGCGAGGATCCAGTGCCACGCGGGCGTCTGGCTGGCGGCGCCGCGGAGGAGCCTGGCGTCGGTCCGGCTGGTGAGTTCGCCGATGAAGCCGATGCGCGGGTGGTCGGGGCCGGCGCTTGTGATGCTGAGCCGCTCGTGCGGGTCTTTGGCCTCCTGCTGGCCGGAAAAATGAGCGGAATCCACGGCAAGGGGGAACACGGCGGTGCGGCCTTGTGGGCCGCGGAGCCGGGCGAGCTCGGCCGAGGAGAAGACTATGAGGTCCGATCTGGCCAGAAGCCGGTCTTCGACCCGTATAAGGTGCCTTCGAATCCTGGGACGATGAACGATGCCCGGGGCGTTGCGGTGATCGGCGGTGCACTCGTAGACATGAGACGCGGATTTCCGCGCCTCATGGAACAGGCCCTGGAGATGCCAGCAGTAATGGCAGACGATGACCTTGGACGCGCCGGATGAAGTGAGAAACCGTGTGGCCCGCTTGGAGGTCCGGGCGCAGTTCCAGCGGCGGATGAACTCGGGATGGGCGACGGGGAGCCCGAGGAACTGGCTGGCCCGCATGAAGAAGAACCCGCGGTGTTCGAGGTGGGCGACGACGTCGTGGCCGTGCTGGTTCACCTCGCCGGTCACTTGTTCGAATGGCTCATGGGTTCCGCCGCTTTCGAGGTACAAGACCTTGTATCCGAGGGACCAGAAGGACTCGGCCATGCGGAGCGCCCGACTGCCGCAGGCGTCCCATGCGGGCGGGCCGCCGGCAACCACGATCCAAGTGTCACCCACAAGAAGGGCCTCCGTGCATCGACCTGGGACATTATAGCAGCGGCGAAGCAAAAAGCGAGGGGGCGGACGGGAGGACTCAGGGCAGCGTGGAATGGGCATCAGGGCTGTCTTGCGGACGCGGGTGCGGCGGGCGTGGGGCCGGGGCGGTCGGTCAGGGGGAGGAGGACGTGCAAGGCGCTGCCCTTGCCCGGCTGGCTGCGGACGGTGATGGTGCCTTTGTGGAGCTCGGTGACGCGCTTGGCGATGCTGAGGCCGAGTCCGACGCCTCCGGTCTTGCGGGTGCGCGACTGGTCGGCGCGGTAGAAGCGGTCGAAGATTCTTTCGGCCTGCCTGGCGGACATGCCGGGCCCGGTGTCTTCGACGGTGACTTCGGCGTTGGTCTTGCGGCGTGCGGCCTTGACGGAGATTCGGCCGCCTGGGGGGGTGTACTTGACGGCGTTGTCGAGGAGGTTGCCGAACAGGATGCGGAGCCAGTCGGGGTTTCCGCGCACGGCGAGCGGGGTTGAGACGTCGAGGGCAAGGGTAACGCCTTTGGCCTCGGCGGCGAGGCTGAACGTCTCGGACAACTCGACGAGCAGGGGGCGGAGGTCGATGTCTGTGATGTCCGGGACGGAGGCGGCGGCATCGGCCTTTGAGAGGAAGAGGAGGTTCTCGATGATTTTGGCGAGTGTCTTGGTGCGTTCGAGAGCGGAGACGAGTGTCTCGCGGAGTTCGTGGGGCGGGCGTTCACGGTTGGCGGTGACTTCGAGTTCGCATCGGAGAGTGGCGAGCGGTGTGCGGAGTTCGTGGGCGACGTCGGCGGTGAAGTCGCGGACGTGGCGGAAGGACTGTTCGAGCTCTCCGAGCATGTCGTTGATGGCAGTGGTGAGGGTGCCGAGCTCGTCGCGGGCGGTTCTGGCTGGCAGGCGGCGGGAGAGGTCGGAGGAGCGGATTTCGCGGAGGGTCTGTACCATGTCGGCGACGGGCTTGAGGCTCCTTGCGGCGAAGATCCATCCGCCGACGACAGCGACGAGGACGGTGAAGACGAGGAAGATGGTGACGTACCTGGTGAGCCGGGCGAGGGTCCTGTAGAGGGAGCTTACCTCGATGCCGCATTGGAGGATGAGTGTGCGGCCGCCGACTTTGATGGCCTTGGTCTGGGTCCTGTAGGACTCGCCGGTGTTGCGGCGGAGGGTGCCACGTTTGCCTTCCGGGGGGGCTTCGGGCGGGTCGAGTGTTGCGTCGGAGCCCGGGGCGGTTTCGGGCATGATGAGGAGGAACTTGCCGGAGGTTGCATCGAGGATGCGGACGAAGAACTCGAAGTGGCGTTTCTCGCCAATCTCGAGCTGAAGGTAGTGCTTGAGGTCGGCGAGGTCGGGCATTCGGGCGGCGGTCTGGCGGGCGAATTCGGCGGTTTCGTCGGCCAGGAACTTGTCGGCCTCGGTGTTAAGCTGGCGGACGGCGTAGAGGTAGGCGGAGAGTGCGAGGACGGCGGCGGAGACGATGAACGCCGCCGAGTACCAGAAGAGGAGGCGGGTGCGGAGGGACCTGGACCTAGTCCTCGGGAGAGCGGACGACATATCCGACTCCGCGTTCGGTGTGGATGAGGGGCGTGCGGAAGGGCTCGTCGACCTTCTTGCGCAGGCGGTTGACGAGGACTTCGACGACGTTGCTGAAGGAGTCGAAGTTCATGTCCCAGATGCTTTCGACGATGGAGGTGCGGGTGACGACCTGGCCGCGGTGGCGGAGGAGGAGTTCGAGGAGGCTGAACTCTTTCGGGGTGAGGTCGAGGCGCTGTCCGGCGCGGGTGACGGAGTGCTGGCGGAGGTCCATGATGAGGTCGCCGCAGTTGAGTTCGAGGGGTGCCATGGAACTGGAGCGGCGGAGCAGGGCGCGGAGCCGGGCGAGAAGCTCGCCGAACGCGAAGGGCTTGACGAGGTAGTCGTCGGCGCCGAGGTCGAGGCCGGTGACGCGGTCTTCGAGTCCGTCGCGCGCGGATAGGAGGAGGACGGGCACGGTGAGACCGTTGGCTCGGATCTTGCGGACGACTTCGAGCCCGCTCTGGCGCGGGAGCATGATGTCGAGGACGATCACGTCGTATGCTTCGGTCAGTGCGAGGAGTTCGCCCTCTTCTCCGTCGGCGGCGACGTCGGCGGCGTAGCCGTTTTCCTGGAGTCCCTTGCGGATGAACTCGGCGAGGCGTTTCTCATCTTCGACGATCAGGACGCGCATGGTCGAGGGCCCGGTTCCGGTTGCGATGGACACTAATACGATACACGTTGTTCCCGCGTTTTCAAAGCAGAAATGGGGGAGAAGGGTAACTGGCCTACTACAGAGAAGGCGTCCGGCCGGTGTTCGGCGGAGCGATCAACGGCGGAACCCGACCAGGCAGCGGCGGGGCGGGACTTCGCTGACAAGGACGCGGAGGTCGAGGAAGGCCCGCAGGACGTCAATGTTTGTCCGGGCGTGGCTGGAAAGGGGGAGTGTGTTGAACGAGCCGCCGCCCGCGAGCGCAAAGGGGG
>CAYXNI010000351.1:0-3358 GCA_964466285.1 uncultured Planctomycetota bacterium
ACCGCCACCACGTCGGCACCGCTGGTCCCGTTCACCGTCACCGTGTCGTCGCCGCTCACCCCGCTGACGGTAAACGTCGTGCCGATCCCGTCGATCGTCATCACGGGCGACACGCCATTCACCACGACGACGGCGCTCGCCGCGCCCGTCGGGCTCACGACAATGTCATCGTTGCCGCTCGTCCCGTTCACCGTCACGTTCTGCGCGCCGGCGTGGAGGCCAAGGTTCTCGACGCCATTCATGGAGACGAACTGGCCAAGATTGCCACCGCTGATTATCGTCTCCACAGCGTCAATAGTGTCCACAGTGAGAGCGGCGAGAGAACCCGTCACGTCCGCCACGTCCGACCCGCTCCCGCCTTCCAACACGACCGTGCCCTGAATGCCCAACCCGTCGTCCAGGTTGCTCAGTGTCACCACAACGCCGCCGTTCAGTTGCACGGTAGAGCCGGTCACTTCGAATTCGTCGTCCTGGCTCGTACCAACTACGAAGACTTCATCGCTGAAGGCGCCTGTGCCGCCGTCCACCGTCAGGCCGCCCGTCGCGCCCAGGTTCTCGAAACTCACCGCCACGAGATCATTGACCAGCACCGTGCCCGAATTGAACGCCGTGCTCTGGTCCAGCATCACGACGATCTCGTCGGCGGCCGTATTCGTCCCGTTCACGGTGAGCGTATCGTTACCGCCCTGGCCGTCGATCACAACCAACTCCACCGTGTCGAACGTCACCGTAGGCAGCGTCGTCGGCCCTGGAGCCGTGATCGTCACCGTCCCTGTGTCCGCGCCCGTCGGGGTAACCCCGATCGTGTCGGTGCCTGTCGTCCCGTTGACGATCAGCGTGTCGCTGGCGGTCGGGTCCCCGCCGCTGACCGTAATTCCCGTCAAGCTCGCCGGCACGGTTGAGTTGTTGATGCTGATGACGTCGTCGCCGCCCTCGGCGTTGATGGTGAGGGTGGTCTTGGACGTGAACTCGATGGTCTCGGCGTTGTCGATTGCGACCTCGCCAGTCGCCAGGCCGCCGGGGTTCCAGCCGGTAACCACGGTGCTGTTCGCACCCACCGTGTAGCTGATGGCGTTGTCGGCGTCGCTCGCGACGATGGTGAGCGGGCCGGCGACACTGTCATAGACGGGTTCGAGGTTAACAAAGTCGACCGTCTGCGTCTGCCCGCCGATGACGATGGTGCTCGTGCCGGAGCCTGGGACGGCGCCGATCGCGTACACGTCAGAAGTGGCCGTGCCGCCCTGGAGCACGAGCGAGTCGGTGCCAAACGTTCCGCCGTCGAACAGGATCAGGGACGGAACTGCGCCGTTCGTGCTGTCCACGGTGAGGGTGTCGCTGTCGTTCGAGCCGGTGACCGTAACGATGTTCAGCTTGGCGGGGTCGATTCCGCCGAGCAGTGTCCCGCCAACGGAGAAGTTGACCGGGCCCGTCGAGTGCGTGGCAACCAGGAAGGTGTCGGCAACGCCGTCGTTCTGTGTGCCGATGCCGGCCGTGGCGGCGGTCAGTGCGATGTTGAGATCGTTGTTGGAGTCAAGGATTTCGATGCCCGTGAACGTGACGGTGGACCGCCCGCCCCCGCTGACGTTGCCTGCGCCCACGCCGGTGAAGGTGACCGTCGCGATCCCTGTGTCCATGTATATAAGCCTATCGCCGCCGGTCGTCGTCGTGGGCAGGCCGCCGTCCAGCGTGCCCGTGATATTGCCGGCCACTTCGAACGTGAACGTGTCCGCGTCCGTCCCGCCGGTGAGGTTCCCGACGCTGGTGAACGTGATCCCGCCGGTGATGTTGCCCGCGTCGGTCCCCGTGATATCCCAGGCCGTCGCGACGTTCGGACCGGTAAGAGTCGTGTTGGTCGCCGTGCCCGTCCCCGCGAGGGCTTCGATGCTGCTGAACCCGCCCGTCCCTGTCGCCGTGCCGGCTGCCGGACCCGTCATGGTGACGCCGACCGCCGTCGTGTACGCGGTGTAGTCGAGCGTGTCGGTGTTCCCGCCGCCGTCGATCGTCCCCGTGACGCCCTGCCCGTCGCTGAACACGAACGAGTCGGTGTTCGTCCCGCCCGTCAGGTTCTCCATTCCGGTGAACGTGCTGCTCAGGTTCGTGACGGTCCCGGCGTTGGAGCCCGTGATACCCCACGTGTTGACCGCGTTCGCGCCGACCAGAGTGTCCGTCCCGGACCCGCCCGCCAGGTTCTCGATGCTGCTAAATGTGAAAGTGCCGCCGACGTTCCCCGCGTCGCTGCCGGTCAGGGTGAAGGTGGCGCCCGCATTCGCGCCGGTCAGGGTGTCCGATCCCGCGCTGCCCAGCACGCCATCAATGTTGCTGAAGCCGCCCGCCGCGCCGCCTTTGATGGACGCAGCCGCAAATGTCTGGAGGTTCACCGAAATCGGGCCAGCAACGTTCCCGTAGTCCAGTCTGTGCGTGCCGGCAGACCCGCCGCTGATTGTGCCCGACACACTCCCGCCGACGAAGAAGGCGAAGTCCTGGTCGCCGCTGCCACCCACCAGATTCTCAACGTTGCTGAAGGTTGCATTAATCGCGCCAACGCCCACGGCTCCGCTGTCGGCGCCGGTGATCGACCATATATTGATCCCATCATCGCCCTGCAGCGTGTCGCCGTCGCCTGTGCTCTGCCCAAATCCAGCGATAGAGAGTGTTGAGGGGGTATGAGGGCCGGCATGGCACGGGTGGCGGGCCGCGGCGAGCGGTGAGACGGAGGGGGAGACCGCTCGACAGGCGGAGACCGCTGCATGTACCCCCTTTGGGGGACGATCGGGTCGAGTGACGTGGTACGTTCCCTGCAACTCCCCTCGCACCGGCGCCTGGATTCAGGCGAACGCGGCTACGGGAAGGCCATGCTCCGGGACACGAGCCGCAAGTCGGAGAGAATGGCAAACGTCGCGGCGTCGGTCGCTACCTTGAGAATGAGGTACCCGGCGTGCCGCACGAGCCGTGCGGCCACCTGGTACAAGCGCCAGCGGACGGTCCCGACCGTGACGTGCAAGAGCTCGGGCGGCAGGGCGAACGCCTGCTCGATGAGGAACAGGTTGTACGCGAGGGCTCCGATGCGGAACCACGCGGCGTTGGCGGGTTGCTGTCCACACGGCAGCGAGTGCATGCCGAAGCCGTGTTTCAGTTCCTTGATGTGGTTCTCCATCGTCCCGCGCCGGTTGTAGTGGGCGACCACCTCGGCCGCCGGGCGCTTCTCGAGGGGAACGTTGGTGATGATTCCGCGTCCGCGGCGCGTGTTGGCGAACAGGTGGCCCTGCGAGTCGATGTCCCGAACGAACACGAGCCGGAAGCTGTGGTCGCCCTGGTTGAAGGCGTGCACGGTTTCCGTCACCTCGCGGTGCGGCTCGCC
>CAYXNI010000352.1:0-3358 GCA_964466285.1 uncultured Planctomycetota bacterium
TTCGTCTTCATCCGCGTCCGAAAGCCTTGATGCCGTTTCTTCTTCAGGTTGCTGCTGCGTCTTTTGATCTTCACAAACGGTTCCTCGGCTGTAAGGTCGGGGCATTGTAGCCGGTGCGGGGCGGCTTGTCAATTGCGGATGCCGCCAGCCGGGGCTTTTTTTCTGCGGGAGTGCATAATGAGGAGTGCGGAGACGAGGGCGATGGCGGCGAGGAGGACAGCGATGATCGTGAAGTGCATGGAATGAAGGAAGGAGACGTGGGCGCGTTGATAGCCGGTGATCTGGTCTCTGTCGAGGGGGATGAAGTCGTCGGACGGGACCTCTTGTGTGGCGGAGCGCTTCTGCCATTTCGCGGCCTGGGCGGCGAGCCGGTTCTGGAACTCGGTCTCTGTGAGGTATTCGACGGTGCGGCGGTCGGCGAGGAGGACGTTTCGGCCGCCTTCGTGGACGGGTTCTCTGTCGAAGACGAGGATGTCGGTGTTGTCTTCGGCGCTGTCGCTGTCCTTACGGCCTGGGGACAGGTTAAGGTAGGCGTAGGAGGGGATGAGGCCGGTGTCGGTGAATCGTGGTCCGGTGGCGGGGCAGATGAGTGCTCGCCAGTTTCCGGAGGCGGTGTCGACGCGGAAGGCGTCGGCGAGCTTTGAGGGGAAGGTTCCGCTGTGGGCGAGTACGAAGGCCTGGATGCCGCAGCCGACGTCGAGGAGGTTGAGGGCGCACTGGGCTCGGAGCGGGTATCGGGTGTCGGCGGGCGCCAGGCCTTCTCCGGCGGACGCGGCCGGGGTGAGCAGGACGACGAGTGCGAGGATGAGAGCAAGGCGGTCCAAGGGATTCCTCCAAGAGGCTGGGTTCGACCATGGTATTGTACCCTCGCGCGGGGCGTGCATCAAGGGCGTGCGTCCCGGTGGTCGGTTGGCCTGGAGGAGCCGGAACCTGTTGTCGGCCGCGAGGGGATGGCGCGCGGGAAAAGCGTTGTCAACGGGAGCGAGGGGCACTAGAATGCTTCGGTATCAGCCTATGAGGAAAGTGCGATGATGAGCAGGTGTTGTGGTGCGGTCGTGGCGGCGGTCTGCTGGTCTGTTCTGCTTGCGCCGAGGTGCCCGGCGGCGGAAACGGTGAAGGTGTACCTTTCGGCTCCGGCGCGTGCGGCGGCCGGGACGGAAGTTAGGGTCGAGGCCATGATCGTGAATACGGGGGCGACCGAGCAAACGGTGGAGTACGCCGCGAAGGTCACGGGCCTCGCCGTGGATGAGAAGGCGCTGAAGGCTCGTGTCTGGCTGGGGCCGAAGGCCTGGCTGCCGGTCACGTGGAAGGCGAAGGGGGAGGCGGCGGGCGTGGCGTCGTTCGGCCTGGTGATCGACGGGAAGACGATGGGCGAACGAAGTGTGGTCATCGCGACGCCGCAGGAGGCCGCGGTGGGAACCGCGGCGGGCGAGCTGAGCGCGGACAAGCCGGGGACGGTGGAACTGCCCGAGCGTGGCGGGAACTATGAGTTGGAGCTGGAGGTGACGGCGGGAATGGCGGGGGAGCTTGCGGCGACGCTGGATGGACTTGCGGGCGTCAGCGGGTTCGAGACGAATGCGGTGGTAGGGCGGGACCTGGTTGGCCGGGCGGTGAAGAAGGGCCGTGAGGCGTCCGATCCGGGCCTGCTGTACGCGTTGCAGGACGCCTCCGGCGGGTGGGGGGCCAGTCCGTCGGCGGCGCCGGACGCGAGGACGACGTCCTGGGTGCTGTTGTGGCTGGGGAACCTGTCGAAGGCGGGGGTGGAGGTCGATGCGAAGGCGGTGAAAGCGGCGGTGGATTATCTCCGGAGGATGCAGGCGGGCGCCGGCCCTGAGATGCGGGCGCGGGTGCTTGCGGCGCTGGCGGCGAACGGGCAGTCGGGCAAGGAGGATCTGGCCTCGCTGACGAAAGCGGAGGCGGAGGGGGTGTCGAAGGCGGGCCGGCTGCTGGCGGCTTACGCCGGGGCGGACGTCCCGCTGCCCGCTGGTGAGGAGTGGGGGAAGCTGAACGCGCTTGAGCTTTCGGTGCTGGGGTGCTGCGTGGCGGACAAGCGGATCGATTTGGGCGGGTTCCCTCTTGTGGGTCAGCTTGTGCGGTTGCGGGGCGCTGAACCGCGCCTGGATACGCACGAGGCGCCGCTCTATGCGCTGGCGCTGAGCAAGCTGGGGGCGCAGGCGACGGGCAAGCCTGCGGAACAGACGGTGACCGTGCGGCTGAACGGGAGGCGAGTCAAGCAGTTCGACGTGGGAGGAGACACTCCGGTCGTGCGCGAGGTGCTGCCGCTGGCGGCGCCGTCGGGCAGGCCCGGCACAGTAACGATCGAGGGCGGGAGGAAGGGCGGGGTCTTTTTCCGGGCGGTCGTTCGGCCGGTCAAATGAGGCTGGGTGTGCCGCGTTCTTATTTTTCGATCAGCAGGGTGAAGAAGTTTGCCCGGCCCCACTCGAGCTGGAGTCCGCGGTAGGACAGGGTGTCGAAGGATTCCGTGCCGGTGTGGAGGATGATGTGGCGCTGGCCGTCGTCGTAGCCGACGGCGACGGCGTAGTGGCCGCGTCGCCACGGCGTGTATTTGACGATGCCGGGGGTCGGGTGGAGGAAGATGATGAGGGGCTTTTCGGCGAAGATGGACCGGCGGAGGTAGTTGATGCTGCCCTCGGGCATGTTGACGTGGAATCCGTTCTTGCGGGCGTAGAAGATGATTTCCTGGGGGACGACGCCGCCGCCCTTGATCTGCTTGAGCTGGCTGGTGACCTCGGGGAGTGTAAGGGCTGATCCGTGGTACCGCAACAGTGTGGTGACGCACGCCGGGCCGCAGTCGCGGCTGCTTTCCTGGGGGGTGTATTCGACGTCGCGGAGGATGACTCTCGACTTGGGCAAGGGTTCGAGCGGGGGGACGGTGACAAACATCCTGCAGCCCTGGCCGAGCGCGGCGACGAGGAGGATGAGGGGTGGGACGAGGCGACGGTTCACCGTGAGCCTCTCAAAAAGAAAAGGGCGGGACCGTAAGACCGGGTCCCGCCCCTGATGAGGGCAGAGGTCACGTCGAGGGCGCCGGTGCGGGCTCGGCGGGGGCAGGCGGGGGCGGACTGGACGGCGCCGGTTCCCAGAAGGCGAAGTAGAAGACGACAAGGCAAGCCACGATGACGAGGGCGAGGATGAAGATGGCGCTGCCCACGCCGGCGCCGCCGACGGTCGCCTCAGGGTTGCCGGCCAGGCTGGCGACTTCGTCCTGGGTCAGGACGGCGAGCCGCTCATCGACTTCCGGCTTGGTGTAGCCCTGGGCGGTCATCCTGGCCGCCAGGATGGCGCGGGGGGTCATGTCGCTGGCCATTTCGTCCAGCCGAGCTCTCTGTTCGGGTGA
>CAYXNI010000353.1:0-3355 GCA_964466285.1 uncultured Planctomycetota bacterium
GTAACGGCCTATACGTTGTCCTCCGGCTTCGACTGTAGTTGCTGGGCGGGAACCTACGGATCGGTGGCCAAGGGAGCCACGTACGGCGGCTTCAACGACGGCGGCGACGGCGGCACCTGCGGCAACGCCGAGATACAGGTCCACGAGTGGCTCCACGGCCTGGAGATGACGCTCAAGTGGCACCACATGTACCCCGACGCCATTTTTCCCAATCCCGATGCCGGTTGCAACTGCGGCCCGAAGTGCTGGCAACCCAAGCCCAACGAAGACAGCCTGTACGACTGGTACCGCCATATCCTGACGGTTCATCTGACGCGGAAGATGTGGCGGGAACTGTCGCTGACCCGCCCAAGCGAGAACCCTTGGCTGGCCGAACTGAAGCTCTGCCCGCGGTTCGCCACGCTGGGCCCGTTTGACGGCAACGGCAAGGATAAAAACGGGTTCGACGTGGCCTTCATCAACGAGTCGGACCTGAAGCCGGCCCTCGGCAAGGCTGAGGGCGGCCAGACATGGCGGGCGGCCGACCGCGTGGGTTTCTTCCTGAACTTGGCGGGCGTCTACTATCCGGTGGAGCGCCAGGTGGCCTACGCCGCGGTGGTTGCCAAATCGCCGGAGGCCCGTGCCGCGCAGGTCCGCATCGGCGCGGCCTCGGCCTGCAAGGCTTGGCACAACGGCAAGCAGATCGTCAGCTCCCCCGCCTGGCGCGGTTGCGGCCCCGACCAGGACAAGGTCGCCGTCCAGCTTGTTAAGGGCGACAACCTGTTCGTCCTCAAGGTCGTCAACTCCGGCTCGACGGACTGGGCCGATTGGGGTGTCGCCCTGCGAATCACCGATGCCGCAGGCAAACCGCTGGAAAATATCGAGTACACTTTGCCGGGTGAGACGGCCGCGTCTGCCGGTATGACGTCGAAGTCTCGATAATCACTTGAGCGAAGTACGCGCATACGACACGACGGAACAAAAATAGCCGAGGAGACTCACAGGAGGAGCGCTTGCCATGCAGAACACGATAACGTCGATTCTGGTTGTCTGTGTTGCCATGCAGATCAGTCACATGCAAACAGCTCGTGGAGCGCAGGATGATCTCTCCTGGATACGCGGCGCCAACTACGTGCCGTCGTACGCCCGCAACGACGTGCAGACTTGGATGGACTACGATCCGACTGTGGTTGACCGCGAACTCGGCTATGCGGAACGGATGAAACTCAACACGGTCCGCGTCTTCCTGCAATACGCTGTTTACGAACGTGACCCGAAACTGTTCCTCCAGCGGTTCGAGAGTTTTCTGGGGTTGTGCGCAAAACACCACATCCAAATGATGCCGGTCGTGTTCGATTCGTGTTTCGGCGAGTTCCCGGACCTGGAGAAGTACCGCGAGAAAGACTGGATGGCTTGTCCCGGTCAGAATCGGCTCGGCGCCGCGCACTGGCCGAAGTTGGAGCAGTACGTCCGTGACGTGGTCGGCGCGCACAAGGACGACAAACGGATCGTCCTCTGGGACGTGATGAACGAGCCGACCTGTACGACCTTCGACAAGCCGGAAGACAAGAAGCTGATCGCGACGTTCCTCGGCCATTTTCTCGACTACGTGAAAGAGCAGGACCCGAATCATCCGCGTTGCGTGGGATTCCTGGACAGTTCGGAGAACAAGCCGCTTCTCGACAAGCTGGATGTCGTCGCGATCCACAACTACCGCCGCGACTTGCGCGAGGACATTCGGGGCATGAAGGCGCTGGGCAAGCCGGTCATCGTCAACGAAGTGGCCTGCCGGCCCGGCCAGCCGTTCGACTACGTGATGCCCATCTTCCGCGAGGAGAAGTGCGGCTGGTGTTTCTGGGAACTGATGCTGGGCAAGACCCAGTTCCACTTCCTTCAAGGCGGGGTGCCGTATCAGGGCGTCATCTACCCCGACGGCACGTGCTTTGATGCAGGGGAGATCGCGTCGATCATGAATCTCAGCCGTGACGAGGCGGCCCGGCTTTTCCCACAGCGTCCTAAGCCAAAGCTGAAAGAGAACGGCATCACGTTCGACGGTTTCTGGACACGCTGGACTGGTCAAGGGCCGCACAAAGACCGGCTCCATTACGCGAACACTGCCGGTGCCACCGCCACGTGGCAGTTCAACGGCACAACCGCCGCGTTGATCCACAAGATCGGCCCCGATTGCGGCATCGCCCGGATTCTCATCGACGGGAACCCGGCCACGCCGGTGGAACTCGACACCTACTCGCCTAATGTCGAGTGGAATCACCGGACGGTCCTCACCAAAGACCTCGCGAAGGGGCAGCACTCCGTCACCGTTGAATGGACGGGGAAGAAGAATCCACAGTCCACGAATACGTATGTCCAGATCGTGGACGCCGAAAGGGAGTGACAATGTCGAAGCGGTGGGCGCCAAGTATATCGTGCTCGCGACCAAGCACACCGGCGGATTCTGCTGGTGGCAGACCGATACGACCGACTATGGCGTCAGGAACATCCCCCGTAAGAGACTTCCTCTCCAGAAAAAGGCCGACTTCCATGCATGCGCTTCGTACCAAATCGCTTCTGATTTCCGTAGTAGGGTTCCTTCTCTCGGCAAACCAGATCCAGGCAGAGCCAGCAGCCCCGCTGGCCGGCGCGAAACGCTTCAAGGTCGGCGGCCTGGAAGTGGAGCTGACGCCGGACACCGGCACCATCGCCTTCCTCGGACCGGAGTCATCCGCCCTTGACTTTACGCCCGATGAGCAGGAACTGAAGAACCTCCGGCCCGGCTTTCAGCAGTTGGGCGACGTGACCCTGCGGTATCGGCGAGGCGGCGAGCCCTGGCGGGCGGCCGACCGCGTGGGTTTCTTCCTGAACTTGGCGGGCGTCTACTATCCGGTGGAGCGCCAGGTGGCCTACGCCGCGGTGGTTGCCAAATCGCCGGAGGCCCGTGCCGCGCAGGTCCGCATCGGCGCGGCCTCGGCCTGCAAGGCTTGGCACAACGGCAAGCAGATCGTCAGCTCCCCCGCCTGGCGCGGTTGCGGCCCCGACCAGGACAAGGTCGCCGTCCAGCTTGTTAAGGGCGACAACCTGTTCGTCCTCAAGGTCGTCAACTCCGGCTCGACGGACTGGGCCGATTGGGGTGTCGCCCTGCGAATCACCGATGCCGCAGGCAAACCGCTGGAAAATATCGAGTACACTTTGCCGGGTGAAACGGCCGCGTCTGCCGGTATGACGTCGAAGTCTCGATAATCACTTGAGCGAAGTGCGTGCCTGCGGTATGGAAAATGTAGGATGAGAGGATACAATGCGGGGACATGATCAACTTTCAGAGTCGAAGGGCGTTCAAGTCAACAACAAAGGAGGGATGGCAGTGAAGAACAGAATGGCA
>CAYXNI010000354.1:0-3328 GCA_964466285.1 uncultured Planctomycetota bacterium
GGTCTCCATCGTCGGCACGGCCACGCGGATGATGTCGCACCTGAGCCCCTCGAGCTCCAGGATCTGGCACACCGTCGCAGCCACGTCCGCCGTGTGCGTGGTCGTCATCGACTGCACCGGGACGGGCGCCCCGCCGCCCACCTGCACCCGCCCTTTGAAGACCGCTCGCGTCTTCCGCCGTTCCATGCCTGACCCCTGCGACCAACATGAATACAGTCAGATTCTACACCGGCCCGTGCGACGGAGCAACGCAAACTTGCTTTCGGCGGGCCACGCCCATATGATTGCCGTCCCGATGCCGCGTCCCGCGGACGATTGAAGGAGGTGACAGATGCAAGAGTTCTCCGTACGTACCCGTGCCAGGGTGGAGCTGATTGACATCACCGGCGAAGTGAAAGCCGCGATCAGGAAGGAAAACGTCAGGAGCGGCATCTGCCTGGTCTTCTGTCCCCACACGACCGCCGGGATCACGGTCCAGGAGAATGCGGACCCGGACGTCACCGCCGACCTTGTCAAGGAACTGAACAAGATCGTTCCGTTTGACGACGACTACCACCACGCCGAGGGCAACTCGGCCGCGCACATCAAGAGCAGCCTCGTCGGATGCAGCAAGAGCTTCATCCTCGATGAGGGCAAGCTCTTGCTCGGGACCTGGCAGGCGGTCTACTTCTGCGAGTTCGACGGCCCGCGCAACCGCCAGGTGATGGTCAAGTGCTGCGGGAGTTGACGAGGCGGCGTCATCCCGCGGCGAGCAGTTCGAGCCGCACCATGTTCAGCGCGTATTTCGCGGCGCGATCACAAGATGAGCTTGTGTTTCACGCCGAACTGCCTTGCTGCCTGGGCAAGCCCATTATCGGCGGTCAACAGCACAAGGCCGTTGTTAAACGCGGCGGCGAGGTGAAGGGCATCCACACTCCGAAGGGGAGACGAGAGGGTTTCAAGCCACTGCCGGGCGAGCGCGTATTCGGCAGGCCGAACGGGAACCACGTTGAACCGGGGTTCAGCCAGGTGAAGCTGGAACTCGGCGAAAATGCGTCGCGCCGATGCGGCGTCGAGCGCGCCAGCCCTGGCCTTGCGGGAAACAACGCAATACAACTCGAGTTCGACGAGCCGGCTGATCGCGGGGTGCCGGGATCGAGAAACGATCCGCTGGGCCTGCGCACTTCGCGGCTCGGGGCAATAGCAGGCGGTGAGCACGCTGGTATCCAGGTAGTCCATCAGCGACGTTCTTCTTCGCGCATGGCGATCAGTTCGTCGGTGAGGCTTCGGCCCTTCACCTTGATCGAGGCCCGGAACGCCGCCAGATTGGGGAACCGCCCGGGCCGCTTTCGTTCGATCGGCATCAGTCGGGCTACCTTGCGGCCACGCTTGGTAATGACCACGGTTTCCCCGCGTTCGGCGGCGTTCACAAGCTCGCCGAGCCGCTTCCGGGCTTCTTTCAGGTTGATTATGTCCATCGCGCTACTCCGTAAGATTACACCTTAAGTTTACACTGCTTCGGGCGGTTGTCAACCCAAATATCCATGCTTCTGCCGCTCCGCGGCGGCAAGAGCGGCGTCAACCCGTCGAACTCCGCAGATACCGGCTGGTCTTGCGCCATTCTGCGAGCAGTTCGAGCCGCACCATGTTCAGCGCGTATTTCGCGGCGCGATCCTTTACCTGCCGCCGCGTTCCCAGCAGGGCCAGTTTCCGGTGCACCGTGCGCGCCGCCGTCGAGACCGCGATGTGAACGGTCCCCACCGGCTTGTCCGGCGACCCGCCCGCCGGGCCCGCGATCCCCGTGGCCCCGACGCCCACGCCGGCGCCCGACCTCGCGCGCACGCCCTCCGCCATCAGCCGCGCCACTTCCTCGCTCACCGCGCCCACCGTCTCAAGCAACGCCTTCGGAATCCCCAGAAGCCGCGTCTTCGACTCGTTGCTGTACGTGACCAACCCTTCGAGAAGATGCCTTGAGATTCCCGGCACGTCGGTCAGCGAGTCGGCGATAAGCCCGCCCGTGCAAGACTCCGCCAGCGCGATTGTCTTCCCTTGCGCCTGCAGCAGCCAGGCGACCGCGTCGGACAGCGTGTCCTCGTCTTCGCCGAAGACCACGACGCCCAGAATCTCCTTCGCCCGATCGCAGGCCGGCCGGATCCGTTCGAGCGCCGCCGCGCGCGTCTCGCCCGACGAGGTGAACTTCACGGAGATCACGCCCTCGACCGGCAGGAAGGCGACCTTCGGGTCGCCGTCGAGGTCGATCTCCGCGCTCAGCTTCTCCGCGATTAGCGACTCGGACATGCCGAAACACCTGAGCGCCCGCGTGGCGATGGTTCCGCTGCTCCTGGGCAGCAGCGGAACGATTGCCTCCTCGAACATGGCCTTCATCTCGCTTGGCACACCGGGCACCACGAACACGGAAGCCTTGCCGACCCGCACACAGAAACCGGCCGCGGTCCCCGTCGAATTCGGAAGCACAATCCCGCCCTTCGGAATGAGCGCCTGCTTCTCGTTCGACCTCGGCATCTCGATGCCGCGGCGGGCGAACATGGACCTGATGTTCTCGAGCGCTCCCGCGTCAAGTGCGAGGGCCGTGCCGGCCGCCGCCGCCACCGCCTCCCGCGTCACGTCGTCGTGCGTAGGCCCCAGTCCGCCGCTCACGATCACGACCTCCGACCGCGCCGCCGCGTCCTTCACCGTCTCCTCGATTTGCCGCTCCACGTCACCAACGCCCGTGTGCATGGCGACCGGGATGCCCAGTTCGACCAGCCGCTGCGACAGGTACGCCGCGTTGGAATCCACGATCTGGCCGGACGTGATCTCGTCGCCCACCGAAATGATCTCGGCCTGCATCCGGTTCCTCCACATTGTCCTGACAGGGCGACCGGGCCGGTCGTCCCCGCATCAAGACGCCTTTCACAACGATGAGTCAGAAGCCCGCGCCGGAAATGTCGGCTCCTGCACTCACCGCAGCAGGCGGGCATAGACCTCCTGCACGCGGCCGGCACACAGCTCGGCCGAGAACTTCCTGCACACGTGCTCTCGAGCCAGTGTGCCCATCTCCGCGCAGCGTGCCGGGTCGGCCAGCAGCCGCTCCATCGCGCCGGCGAACCCGGACACGTCGCGTGGTGCGACGAGCAGGCCGGTCTTCTCGTGCTCGATGATCTCGGCCGGTCCGCCGCAGCGGAAGGAGACGACCGGCTTGCCGCACGCCATCGCCTCGATCACGACGCGCCCGAACGGCTCGTTCTCCGACGTCATGACCAGAACGTCCATGGCGTTGAGAATCGCAACAACGTCGTCACGCCAGCCGAGAAAAAGTACGCGATCGGCGATGCCGAGCCGCTGGGAC
>CAYXNI010000355.1:0-3324 GCA_964466285.1 uncultured Planctomycetota bacterium
GAGTCCGCCGCACGGGAAGTGAAGCTGATGCCCGGCTGCGTCGAGCTGCTCGGCGACCTGCGGCGGGCCGGAGTCACCGTCGCCGTCGTCAGCAACGGCATCCTCCACGTGGCTGACCGCTTCCGGACCATGGGTGTAGAGCACGTGTTCGCCAACCGGGTCATTGTGCGCGACGGCCGGTTGACCGGCGACATCGACATCTGTCTTCCCTACCATCACAAGGGCCAGGTGCTGCGCCGGCTTGCCGCGACGCTCGGCGTTGCCCGCGCGCAGATCGCGGCCATCGGCGACAGCCCGCAAGACATCGAGATGTTCGAGGAAGCACGCCTATCCGTTGCCTTCTGCCCTCGGCACCCGTCGGTCGCTCACGCCGCCTCGCACGTCGTCCAGGCCAAAGACCTCCGCACTTTGACTGACATACTCCTCCCGTCGCTTTCCGCGTGAACCGCGCGTTCGCCGACCGCCCTCTTGCTTTCGGGATAGCGTCTGTTAAACTCGTTCCAAGGGTAGGGGCGGCGGCGTTCGGCCCGCCGAGTCTACAGGAGGAGGATTACGACCATGTTGGCGGTTGACCTGCTGATCACGGAACACCGGCTTATCGAGCGCGGCATTGCCGTCCTCACGAAGCAACGCGACAGGCTCAACGCCGGCGGCGCGCTGGACACCGAGCTCATGGAGATCGTGGTCGACTTCACGCGCACCTATGCTGACCGCACGCACCACGGCAAGGAGGAGGAAATCCTTTTCAGGGACCTCGGGAAAAAGCCCCTTTCCGCTCAGCTTCGGCGCACAACCGATGACCTCGTCCTGGAACACGCGCACATACGCAATCGCGTCACCCAACTCGTCGCGGCCAAGGAGCTGTACCTCAAAGGCAGCCGCGAGGCACTCAGGAAAGTGATCGAAGTTCTGAACGAGTTGCTTGTCTACTACGCCGCTCACATCGAAAAGGAAGAAAAGCACTTTTTCCAGCCGGCGATGGAGTACTTCACCGACGAGGAAAAGGCCAGGATGTCCGCCGAAATGACGGAATACGACAGCCGCATCATCCACGAGAAATACACGCGCATCATTGAAGCGTTAGAGCAGCGTGGCCTCTCCGACTGCGGCCAGCCGCGCCCCCCGCATCGATGAACCTGGCGAAACATCTCGCCGCCCACTTGCCCGGCGTCGCCGCGTCCGGTAAAATGCCCGCTAACGTTGGAGACTGATGAGGGAAAGAACATGCTGGGATGCCATCTCGGGAAACTGTTCCAGGTCACCGTCGGCGGGGGATCGTACCAGGACGGGCTCGTCACCGTCATCCAGGGCGTGCCGCCGGGAATGCTGCTGACCGAGCAGGAAATCTACGCCGACCTCCTGCTCCGAAAGCCCGGCGCCGACGAACTCTCCTCGCCCCGCAAGGAACCCGACCTCCCCGTCATCTACACGGGCGTGAACGCGGCCGACACCATCGAGAACGCAGGGAACCGCAACCACACAAACGGCACCCCGCTTACCATCCTCATCCCGAACCTCGACCGCCACTTCATCCACGTCAAGCAGTACCAGGACACGAACCGAACACCCCGCCCGGGCCACGCCTCGTACGCGTCGTTCATCAAGTACGGGCCGGATGACGACGCCGTCGGCGCCGGGTTCTTCAGCGGCCGCTACACCGCCACCATCGTGGCCGCCGGTTCGGTCGCGCGAAAAGTGCTCCGCCTCCTCGGCGTCGAAGTCTTCGCGTACGTCAAAGAGATGGGCGGTGTGCGCGCCCGCGACGTTGAACACGCCGTGGCCCGCGGCCTCGCCGTGTCCTTCAAGCGCATGCGATGCGACCTCGACCCGTTCTTCCAGGAAATCTACGTCAAGAGCCGGATTACGCCTGAGATGCGGTTTCTCGAAAAGATGCGCGTTTTCGCAGAGATCGAGCAGGAGATCGACCCCATCCGCGGCCGCGCGCCCAAACTCTCCCCGAGCGAAGTCCGCGAGCGGTACGGCGTGCACCACATCGTCAACTGCCCGGACCTTGATGCTGCACAGGCCATGGTCGACGCGGTCAACCGGGTCTCGGCGACCGGCGATTCGGCCGGCGGCGTCGTCGAGGTCGTCGCCACCGGCGTGCCCGCCGGCCTGGGCGAGCCGGTTTTCGACAAGCTCGACGCCGAGTTCGGCCGCATGCTCGGCATCGGCGCCGTCAAGGGCGTCGAAATCGGCGCCGGCTTCGCTGTCAAGGACATGACCGGCAGTCAGAACAACGACCAGATGAAGGCCGACAAAGGGAGCGTGATCTTCAGCAGCAATAACGCGGGGGGCATTACCGGCGGCCTCGCCACCGGCCAGCCCATCGTCGTTCGCCTCGCCGTCAAGCCCACCCCCACCATCGACAAGCCGCAGCAGACCATCGACAAGTACACCCTCGAGAACAAGGGCCTCGCCGCCATCACACGGCGCGACCCGACCATCGTCGCCCGCATCTGGCCCGTCGCCGAAAGCTACACCGCCCTTGTCCTGCTCGACCACCTCATGATGCACTATGGCTACCAGGCCATCAAGGACAAGCTGGGCTGAGACCGACAGGCGGCCGCTGATTCCACAGGTTGTTGCGCGAACTTTTCCCACTGCTTGAGCCGGCGATGCTCCTCCTGTATGATAGGTGAATGGCAACAGTCGCGCGCCTGGTTCTTGCCGCAGTCACAGTGCTGCTCCCGTGCGTAGTAGCGGGCGGAGCCGACTCTCCCCCGGGCCAACCGGAACGGTGCACGGTGGCTGTCATCGCTGCGGTGGGCGACCGCCTCTTCTACGGGACCGGCTCGATCATCTCTCCGCTTGGCTACATCCTGACGTCGACGACCGTTGTGCCCGCTGGTTCCACCAGCATCACCGTGCTCTCGCCGGACCGCCTCATCAGGAAGGGGACGCTTATCAAGGCGGACGAGCGGCTTGAGCTGGCCGTGATCCGAATTGACCCGCCGGTCGACTCATCCCTTCCGTTCTTCACGATCCGAAACTCCAGGAACGCCCGGCTTGGCGAGGTCGTAATGACGGTCAGCAACGTGTTTCGGCCCGGGTGGGGTAACCCGGAGCTCAGCGTGAGCGTCGGATTGCTCAGCGGACGGTATTCGCTCACTCGCCAGTTCGCATCGCAGCCGGTCTACGTCGGCGACGTGATCGAGACCTCCGCGGCGGCGAACCCCGGCTCGGACGGGGGCCCGCTGCTCGACGGCAGCGGCCAGCTTATCGGCGTGCTCAGCCTCAACATCTCCAATGCACGTTGGCTGGGCGTCGCCGTCCCGACCGAGACCACATTGCCGCAAGTGGAGCAGGCGATCCGGGCCGACC
>CAYXNI010000356.1:0-3317 GCA_964466285.1 uncultured Planctomycetota bacterium
AGATGCTGATGATGTGCTGGCCGACCGGCCGGTGCCGGAACTGGGAGTAGAAGGTTGAGACGCCCGTGATGTCCGCCGGCCGAATCTGGCTGATCTCGCACACGCGGCGCAGTGCGCCCGCCGGCAGGTACCTGTAGTGCCGCTGGATCGCCTGTAGGATGGGGATGACCTGCTCCGGCCCCCGCCCGGCCTGCTCGACGATGCGATCGACAGCGGACATGTCGAGGCCGCTCGGTGGTGTGGTCAGGTTGCGTTCAGTTTTCGGCATTCGCGCGTCCGATGCAAAACAGGTGATGCTTCCCGCGGATGTAGATGCGGCCGTCCATGAACGCCGGAGACGTGTTCGATTCCTCGCCCAGCTCGGCCGTGCCCAGCATTTTGAATGTCCTCGCGGCCCCGAAGACATACATGACGCCTTTCACGTCCATCTGGTAGATGCGGTCGCCTACTAGGCTGGGGGACGCCCGGCACTCGTCCGGCAGGTCGTGTTCCCAGAGAAGCTCGCCCGTGCGGGCGTCAAAGCAGTTCATCGTCGTGTATGCGACCGTGAACACAAGCTCGCCCGTGGCAAGAACGCTGCAAATGTCGGGCAGTCTCTCGCGGCTGCGCCAGACGACCTTCGTGTCGGTGACGTCGCCCGAACCGTCCGTGCGAATCGCAGCGAGGCACGCGTTGTCCTGCGCGGCGAACACCACCCCGTCCGCGAACGCCGGCGAAGGTGCGACCTCCACGTTAGCGTCGCCCACCCAGTCCGCGCGCCAGATCTCGTTCCCCGTGTTCGGATCGTACGCAATCACCCACGGATCGCCGCATGCGATGAGTTGGCCGCGCCCGCCTGACTCGACCACGATCGGCGAGGGCCACGACATGGGCACGGTCCGGTACGCCCGCCAGACGGTTGACCCGGTCGCAACGTTCAGTGCGAGGATGGCGGACTTGTTTGTGCCCTTTGAGCCCTGGTCGTACTGGACGATGAGCAGCCTCTTGTACGTGGCGAGCGAGGAGGCGTGGCCGTAATGGTTGTCCGGCAGGCCCAGGTTGACGGCCCACAGTGGCTGGCCGTCGAAGTCGAAGGCGG
Organism: uncultured Planctomycetota bacterium; assembly: GCA_964466285.1. GTDB lineage: Bacteria > Planctomycetota > PUPC01 > PUPC01 > PUPC01 > CAYXNI01. The sequence goes on from CAYXNI010000356.1 coordinate 1,079, forward strand.
CGAGGTCGCCGTTCGCGAAGATCGCGAAAACGCGCTCGCCGTCCGTCGCCATCGTCGGCGCCGCGTAGCCGGTGAGCCTGTTCACACTGGGCGGCTCGGTGGGGCTGTTCGGGACATTCGCGACGGCGCGCCGCCACAGCAGGCGTCCGTCGGCCGCGTCGAAGCAATACACCTCACGGCGGTCATTGGTGGCCCCGGACAGAAAAACGCGGTTCCCCCACACGATCGGCGAGTTTTCTCCCGGCAGCGGGATGGGTGTCTTCCACAGGATGTTCTCTCCCGTGGCGCCGTTCCATCGGTCGGGCACGTTTGTGTACGCAGACACGCCCAGCCCGCCCGGCCCGCGGAACCGCGGCCAGTTCTGAGCCGGGTTCGCCGGCTTCTCGGGCGCCACTTCCGGCGGCCTCGACAATATCAGTCCGGCCGCCAGGCCCGCTCCAAGGAGGAGAATGGCAACGCCGGCCACCGACCACCGTGCGCGTGCGGCGCCACGCCGCTCCTCACCGTGAGCCCTTGCGCCGCGCGGCATCGGCGCGCCCTGCCGGCACGCCGCGGCGTACCCGGCCGCGGCCAGAAAGACCACGGCGCCGCCCAGGAGCAGGTATGCCCCGCGTCGCGAAAACTCATTGTTGCGGAAGTACGCCTGCCTCAGCTTGAGATCGAGCGCGCGAACGCGCTGCTTCAGCACTTCGTCATCCGGCGACCTGGCTGCCTGCAGCTTCAGAGCGGCCATCTGCGCGTTGTTGACTGGGTCAAGCTCGCCACTCCGGACATATGTGAGGATCAGCATCGAGAGAACGGCCAGGCAGAACACCCCGGAGACGGCCGCCGTCCGCACCGCCGCGCGGTACCACACGGGGCCGGGCTGCCGGACGTTTGGCTTGGGAGACGTGTCGCTCACGATAACATTTCTCGCAGCTTCTTGAGCCGTTGGCGTTCCTGCGGACAGTACGCGTAGCACCGGCCGCAGGCGAGGCACTCGCCGCGGTCCGCCTCGTAATCGGTACGCCGCCGTCGGACCGACAGCGATACCAGCGTGCCGCCAATCACGAGGCCGAGATACGCCCCGAAGATTGTCCCGCCGACCTTGAACCGGCTCAGGATCGCGGCTTCCTGTTCATACAGTTGCTCGGCCGTTCGCCCGGTCTTCCGGAAGGCCTCCGTCCGCTTGGCCGGTTCCTCCGCTGTAGTGGCTTCGTCGTGGCGGACATCACGGGCACGCAGCACAGTTGGATGGAGGCCGGCCAGCGTATCGCTGCTCACGCGGCCCGCCCAGCCGCCCAACGCGACGATCACTGGCATCGCGACAAGCAGCAGCGCCAGCACGATCTTCCCCTCGGTGCGCCGGGCCGCAGGCTCCGTGGGCTTGCGGATTGCACCGAACGGGCAGGCCTCCTCGCACAACCGGCACCGGATGCACTCGTCCGGCGTGATCGTGACCCGCCGCCACGACAGCCTGGCGCAGTGCTTGAGCAGCACGCCCAGCGGGCACAGGAACCGGCAATACGGCCGGCCGACGAATATCGCGATGAGGAGAATGCACCCGCTCAACGCCAGCATCGCCGCCGAACCGCTCAACCGGAAGAACGAGACGAACGGATCGTAGAGGCAGATGAAGTAACCTGCGCCCGTCGCGGCCAGGAGCACGGCGAGGCCGAGATACGCGTAGGGCAGCAGGCCCAGTCCGCGCTCGAGCCAGAGCGGCACCTTGAGCGGCCGCAGCAGGACCACGTCCTGCATCGCGCCCAGCGGGCACACCGCCGAGCAGAACACCCGGCCGAAGAACAACGCGAACACGAGCGGCAGCAGGAAGAACAGCAGCACCACCGCGGGAAGAACGAACCCGGCCCCTGCAACCGCCGACGTAACATGCTGGATGGCGCCGATCGGGCACACGCACCCCTTGCGCCAGAATCCGAAATAGGCGAGCGAAAGGATCATCAGAACGAACACGCCGCGGCGCGAACGCTTCACGAACACGAGATACGCAGCGGCCACGAGCGCGACCGCGAGAAGTACGACGTCGGCATAGTCCATCGCGGTCACGCGCGGCGTCGGGTGCGCTGTCGTGGGATATTGATACGACGCCGGGAGCTCGGGACGAGGAAACCGCTGAACGTCGGCAGCCCATGCGGGCTGCGCCAAGGCCATCACGGCCATAGTCATGATGAGGATGGTCAGCAGCCGCGGTCGCGTCAAGTCGCCTTGCCCTCCCGCGGCTTCAGGAGGTAGGGCTTAT
>CAYXNI010000357.1:0-3312 GCA_964466285.1 uncultured Planctomycetota bacterium
TCGGTGTCACCGTCGCAGATGTAAAAGCGGGTATGTTGCGCGGCCGTCTCGCGCGCGAGCACCTGGATGCCGTACCGGCCCGGCGCGATCTCGTTCCGAATGTACCCGATGAGGACGTACCGGCTTTCGGGCCGCGGCGGAGGCTCCTTCGGCCCGCCCTCGGGGGCCGGCTTTGCCTCGGGAGGCGGCGGACGCTTCGCGAGCAGGTCGGCGGCGAGTTTTCGCGCACGAAGCTGCCGCGCCAGGTTCGCCCCCTTCTCCCAGTAGTTCGAGACCGGGACGCTGATGCGGTTCGGCCCGTGCTCGAACCGGATCTCCGTCCATCGTCCGAACGCGGGAAACACCATCGGGAACGTGACCGTCTCGCCGTGGTTCGCCGCAGGAGGCGCCAGCACGGCGGGGCCGGCGGCCTTGACCAGTTCCGGGTCATCGGGCGGCAGCGACCGCAGCGGATTGCCCGCCGAGTCCCTCACCGGACTCCCCTCATATGCCACCGTGGCCGTGAGCCCGCTCAACTCCAGCCGGACCCCTGAAAGGTTCGCCACCGCCACCATCACCCACGTGTACTTGGCCGCGTCGACCGGCAGCAGCCCGGCCTCCTCCGGCGTCGGCCAGCGGATGGCGATCTCGACGGTCCGAGGCTGAAGCCCGTAGAACGTGCGCGGCACCTCCTTCGGATACAGCGCCCATGCCAGCAGGATCGAGTCGAGCGCCGGGTCGTACTTCGCGTCCTCGTACAGCCGCACCCCCTCGACAACCATTGCGTTCAGCAGCTTGTGGCTGTCCGCGCCCGTGTACTCCGCGCACGTCCGCTCCAGCCGTTCGAGCATCTTGACCGCTTCACGCACGTTCGCAGGCTGCTCGACGGCGCGGGCGGCAAGCGGCGCCAGCAACAAGAGAATACAACCAAGGGAGGAGCACAAAGAAAGCAGTCGGCACGGCTTCCGAGCCGGCCAAGACCGCCGCGTGCCCGCGTTTCGCAGGGCCGACGCCGTGCGTCGCCCTCCGCCCCCGGTAACGAGCGCGGCTTGACAGGCGCTCACCACCCACCTACAATCCCCTGCTGCAGCGGCAATTCGCTTCATGCGTCCATGATAGTTGCCGTTGCGGCGATAGTCAATGAGTTCGTGAACGGGGGCTCCATCTTGGCCAAACAGGCAGGCATCTCACTGGACGCCCTGCGGGCGCACCTTGACAAGGGACGAATTGCGCCGCTCTACCTCCTGGCCGGTGCCGAGCCCTTCCTCGCGCAGGAAGCGCTCCGGTTGATCGGCCAGGCCCTTGAAGCCAAAGAGGGCCAGGTGTCGCGCATCACGCACGACGGTGAGACCAGCCGGGCGACCGTCCTTGACGACGCGCGCACACTTGATCTCTTCAGCCCGGCCCGGCTGGTCGTCGTATCCCCGGCCGATGCGTTCGTCGACAAGAATGCCGCGGCGCTCGCTTCCTACGCAGAGCACCCGGCGCCCAAAGCGTGTCTCGTACTGATCACCGAAAAGGCCGACGCACGCACAAGGCTCGTCAAGACCGCGCAGAAGACACACTCCATGGTCGCCTGCAACCCGCTGTACGACCGCGAGGTGCCCGCATGGATCACCAACCACGCGAAATCGCTGGGCCTTCACGTCGATCGGCCGGTTGCACAGCTTCTGGTGGAGTTCCTCGGGGCCGACCTCGGCGCCCTGGCCGGCGAACTCGAAAAACTCCGCCTCTACATCGGCAGCCGCCGGCAGGTCACGACCGACGACGTAGAGGAGGTGTCGCTTCGCGACCGTGCCCGTGGCATTTTCGAGCTCGGTAACGCGATCGGGCGAAAAGAGCCCGACAAGGTCATGCTCATCCTGAACCGCCTGCTCGAACAAGGCGAGAAACCGGGCGGCATCCTGTTTTTAACGTCGAGGCACATCCGCAAGCTCTGGGGCGCATCAGAACTCATCCGCAACGGCGAGGAGCCCTCCGCCGCCGCGCGCCGGGTCGGCGTCAACTACTTCATCGATCAGTTCCTCCACCAGGTCAACGCGTTCACTGTGCGCGAGTTTCGACGGAGCTGTTCTGTCCTCCTCCGGTGCGAGGCGGCGCTCAAGAGTTCTACGATGGACGAACGCGTGCTGCTGGAGACAACCTTCCTCCGGCTCACCCTGCCACGAACTTCGCCCGCACGAGCACGCTGACACGTCCGAATGACTCGGCAACCTCACAATTGACACGGCGCGTCCGGCAAGTACAATAACATGTGTGAAAGTCACCGAAACCGGGAGGCCGGCCTTGAAGCAATTGCTGATTGCCCTGTGCGTCATCCTTGTCCCCGGCTCCATCTCCGCCGCCGCCGAGAAGCCCAAGCCGCCCGAGATGGTCAGCCCCGCCGCCTACCGCATCCTCGTCAAGTACGACCAGCAGACAATAGACAGCATCCAGCGGCAGATCAGCAGGGAGGTCCGCAAGTACGTCGACGAGCGCATCCGCCGCCTGAACATGTCCGAGCAAGAGCTCAAGCACGCCCTCAAGAAGGAACTGGCGCGATCCAGGCACCCGGAGAAATACCGGGACGAGCTGGCCGCAATCGACAAGGCCGAACGCGAGGAGGAAGCCGCCCGGGCGCGGAGCGAGAGCGAAGAAGCCGAAACCTGGCGGCGGCTCAAGATCGAACGAACGCTCGACACACTCGACCTGGCCCGCCAAGCCAACGCCATCGAGGAAGCCCTGAGGGCATTATCCGTCGACAACTGGCGCGCTTCCCGGCGCCAGCAACGCATCATCGCCGAGAAGGCCCTCGTCCGCCTCGATGCGATGCTCAAGCAGGTCGAGGCCGGAAGAACTGCCCAATAGGCAAGCCGGTCCCACTTCATGGCCGCCCATGGCACCCAATTCCAGGCACACTTGGCCGACCGACTATCACAGCGCGGTCGCGCTCCAGAACCGCTTGCGCGGACGGATCGTCATCCAGCCTCTCACGCCCGGAATCCGCATTGTGGCAGGCGTCGACGTCTCGTATGACAAGCACGGCGGCCTGATGCACGCAGGCGTCGTTGTAATCCGTCTCCCGCGGTTTGAGCTTCTCGAAACCACGTCGGCGTCGCTGCCTGTGACCTTCCCCTACGTCCCGGGCCTGTTGACCTTTCGCGAGGCCCCGGCCGTGCTGGAGGCGTTCGCGAAGCTCGACGCCCGGCCGCAAGCCGTGATCGTCGACGGCCAGGGCATCGCCCACATGCGGGGCATCGGACTGGCCTCGCACCTTGGTCTGCTGCTCGGGGTTCCCACGGTCGGGTGCGAGGCCAGTCCGATGCCCCGCATGTGGGCGATGCCCTGGCCGTC
>CAYXNI010000358.1:0-3288 GCA_964466285.1 uncultured Planctomycetota bacterium
CAGCCCCAACGGCCGCATACTCTCCGCCGTCCAGGGATACGTCGGGCCCGACGCCCTCGCCCCGCACCTGCGGACCGTCGCCGCCCCGTACCTTCGCGGCCGGGCGGAACCCGTGCCCATCGCGAAGCAGAACGCCCTCGAACAACTGAAGGCTCAGGACCTCTCGCCCGACCAGTGGCGGCAGGTCATCGCCGCGCTCGCCGAGCTCCGGAACGACTTGGATCTGCAGACGGCGATCAAGCAGCATCGCGATTTCCCCGCCGCTGAGCTCGTCGACACGCTGCGAAGCAGCGGCCTGGCCGTGCGGCTCGCAGCGTTCGAAATCCTCCAGGACGTCTCGGGCGAGGAGTTCGGCTTCGACCCGTGGGCGGCGCCCGCGGAGCAGCCCGCGCCGCTCGGCCGATGGGACGCCTGGGCTCAGAACGTCACGAAATCCGGCCTCCCCAAAACGCTCTTCGCCCCGCTGACCGAGGAGCGCATCAGCGTACTCGTCGCCGACCTCATCGGCCCGGACGAGCCGCGGAGCCGCCGCGCACGCGTCCTGCTCAGCCAGAGCGAGAAGCCCGGCCTCAACGTCATCGAGAAGATCGCCGCCGGCCAAGCCGACCTCAAGGACACCGACCGGCTGAAGGTCCGCGAAATCCTGTTCAGCATCCTCGTCCCCCCCCAACTCGCGCGGGAACGTCTCGAAATCGCCCGCGCCCTCGTCTACAGCGACATCGAGGGACAGGCCGGCGCGATCAAGCGCCTGCAGGCGGCGGGCGGCGCCAACGCACTGCCCCTCATGGCCCGCCTGCTCCGCGACGACAACCCGCTCGTCCGTGAAGCCGCCATCGAGGCCACCCGCCTGATCGGCAACAAGGCGAGCCGCGACCTCCTGCTCGAAATGAAGGACGAGAAGGACGTCAACGTACGCGTGACGCTGATCACGAACCTGGCCTACTCTAGTTCGTCCCAGGCCGTCGAGTTCGTGCTCGACAACCTCGGCAGGCCCGAGGAGGAGATCGTCCTCGCCGCGCTCCGCGCACTCCGCCAGACGGAGAAACCATCCGCCACCACCGAAAGGCTCACGGCCGCCCTCCAGCCCCTGTTCAAGGACCCGCGGTGGCGCGTGCGAAGCGAGCTGATCGAGACCGTCGGAAAGCTCAGCGTGACCGGGATGGACGACAACATCATCCAGTGCCTGGACGACAAGGACGATTTCGTGCGGAAGAACGCCGTGCTCGTCTGCGGCCACCGAGAGCTGACGGCCGCAAAGGCCAAGCTCCTCGCCCTGTTCAAGAGCGACCACGGCATGAAGCCGACCATCGCCGGCATCCTCCAGGAGATCGATGAGAACGCGTTCGACGCCGAGCTCACCGCCGAACTCATGAAAGCACCCGAGGACGTCATCCTGGCCACGCTCAGCGTGATGGTCGACCGCGAGGCCCTGCCCAAGGAAATGCTGGCTGCGCTGCTCGGCTCGGGGCGCGAGAACTTCAAGACCGCCGCCATCCAGGCCATCGGCGAACTCGGCCGCGGGTACAAGTGCGAACGGCTCGACCCGGCGCTCCTTACCCAGATCGCCGGGTTCATCACAAAGGACAACCCGGAGCCCGTCCGCCTGGAGGCGCTCAGCGCGCTCGCCCAACTGGACTGGTCCCGTTACCTGAGAACCGAGGAAGGGGACTCGCGGCCCAGCCGGCCCAGGCGGGGCTTCCTGGGCATATTGATCGACTCAGACGACGCGGACGAGCCGCGCGCGGGCACCGCCGGGGCCGGGGCGAAGGCGGCACTGAAGAAACTCGTGATCGAACGCGCCGGAGACTGCCTGAAAGACCCCAGCCAAAACGTCTGCTTCGCCGCCGCCATGCTGCTCGGACGCCAGAAGCTGCTGGACGGCGCGGAGATCCTGTGCCGGAAGTGCAAGGACCCATCGATAAATGACGAAAGCCGGACGGTCATCGCCGCCGTGCTCTGCGGGCTCCTGGCCAAGGGGGAAGCGCCCCGCCTCCAGTTCCCTGACAAGACCGTCCTCGACACCGACGACAAAGTCCAGGCGCACCGAAAGGAACTCCTCGCCCTCGCCGAGAAAACAGTGAGCGAGATGCTCGACTCCAAGAGCCCCGAACTGCTCCACCAGCTCATCTCCGACGTCGCCCCGCTCCAGCACCCCGGCCTGTCGCAGAGAATCCTGGAGTTGGTGAAGGAGAAGCGGGCCGACCTCGACGTGCTCTTCTCGGAGATGATGAACGCCTCCGAGCGGCGGTATTACGGCCCGCGCCCGGTCGGCGGCCCGGCCCTTTCGGTCTTCGAGGCGAAAGTCCTCGAGTTCGCCCGGTCCGAGATCGAGAGCCCGGACGAGGACCTGCGGCACTTCTCGCTGATCGCCCTGGGCCGCTTGGGCGAGAAGAGCGACACCGGCCGCGTCAAGAAGTTCCTCGCGGCGGCGAACCCCTACGTCCGCCGGTCCGCTCTCATCGCCCTCTTCCGCCTCGATCCCGCCCCCGGCAAAGCGCAGGCGGAGCAGATGCTTGGCGACCCGTTCTGGGAGATCCCGCTCGCCGCGCTCCGGATCCTCGGCGCGGCGCCGGACGGATGGCTGTACCTAGACGACAAGATGAAGCCTGGCGACCGCTTTGAGTTCAGTTTGAGGATAGCGTCCGAAGACGCCGAACGCGGGTCCGTCGACCTGTTCTCGGACGAGCGGCCTGCGAGCCAGGCCGGCCGGCCCGGCAAGGCGGCCATCGCCGCCGCCGTGGCCCTGATGAAGCACGAAAACCCTGTCATGCGCTACGAGGCCGGCAAGATGCTCCTCCGGTACCGGGTGAACACCGACTACAGCGCCCTCATCGAACTCGTGATCGCGGGCGAGGACAGGGAGTTCTCCGCCTACGACATCATTAACCTACTCTCCTCGTACTGGCCGAGTGTTCCGGCGGAGTTTTACCCGATGCTCAGGAAACAGTCCAGCAGCCGTAGCGAAGCCCTCGCGCTGATCCGCAGGATCGATCCGGACCAGCTCAAGTTGCTGACGAAGGAGGAGAAGGCAGAGTTCCGCGACCTCGCGCTGCGGGCCGAGAAAGTTCCGGAGCCGGCCAAGCCGGTGGCGCCGGCGGCCGCGGGCGCAGCGTCAGCGAAGCACGGCCGCTACACCCTCGCGTACTTCTACCAGCGCGGCTGCCGCGACTGCCAGCAGGTCAGTTCGTACCTGGAACAACTCGAGAAGGATTTCCCCGGCCTTGAGGTCCGCAAGTACAACATCGTCCCGCGTGAGTCCGTCGCACTGAACGAGATCCTCTGCGACCG
>CAYXNI010000359.1:0-3287 GCA_964466285.1 uncultured Planctomycetota bacterium
CTTCGGTGTTGTGCCGGATTCCGCTTGCCCGAGCCGATCCGTGCCGCGCACGCGCTCGTCACCCGCCTCCGCTGCTCGGCCGAACCCTCCTGACACAACCTCATCCGACCGAGTGGACAGCGCGAGTCCGCCTGCCGCCTTACATAATCAGCATGGCGTCCCCGTAGCTGTAGAACCGGTACCCTCGCCGCTTCGCCTCTTCATAAGCCGCCAGAATCCGTTCGCGGCCCGCGAATGCACTCACCAGCATCAGCAGGGAACTGCGCGGAAGATGGAAGTTCGTGACAAGACTGTCCACGGCCTTGAACTCGTGCGGCGGCCGGATGAAGAGGCCGGTCCATCCCTCGCCTGAGGCGATTGTGTCGAGGCCTTTCGCGGCAAGAGTCTCCAGCACCCGACAGGTCGTGGTTCCGACCGCCATCACGCGCCTGGCGCGGCCGACCGCCTCGGCAGCCTCGCACGTGACCGCGTAGTACTCGGGGTCGACAGTGTGATCCTCGATATTCTCGGCCACAACGGGCTTGAAGGTCCCGGGGCCAACGTGCAGGGTGATCGCGGCCACGCCGCAACCCTTCGACCGGATCTTCGCGAGCAGTTCCTGAGTGAAGTGAAGGCCGGCGGTCGGCGCGGCCACGGCGCCCGGAGCCTTCGCGTAGACCGTCTGGTATCGCTCCGCATCCTCATCCGCCGACGGGCCGCCGAACTTCCCACGCTTGATATAGGGAGGCAACGGAACCCGGCCGGTCCGCTTGAGCACGTCCGTCAGCCGGCCGTCAAAATGCAGTTCGACCACGGACGCGCCCCGCTCATCCCGTCCACGCAGCGTTGCGGAGAAGCCGTTCGAGAAGACCACCGTCTCGCCGTCACGCAACCGGCCGCGGCAGTTGAGCATCGCTTCCCACGCGCGGGCATCGCCCGCGGCCTGCTTGTGTCCCGCGGGCCGGATCAGCAGAACTTCGACGGTCCCGCCGGTGTCGCGCTTCCCGTACAGGCGCGCGCGAATCACCCGCGTATCGTTCACGACCAGAACGTCTCCCCGCCCCGCATAGTCCGCCAGATCGGCGAACGTCCGATGCTCCATCTCTCCCGTTGCCCGATGCAGCACGAGGAGCCGGGAGCGGTCGCGTTTCTCGGCGGGATGCTGGGCGATCAGTTCCTTCGGCAGGTCGTAATCGAAATCGGCGGTCTTCATTCCTTCTTGAGTTCTATCTCGACTTCGGCGCCGCCCGTGTACGTGATCCGGTTGTTCTTCTGGTCGAACTCGATCAGCGCCGCCGCGCCCCTGAGACCCTGGGCCAACATTCGCGCGGGAGAGCCGGTCAGCTTCCCGACGGCCGCGCCGGGATCCCAGTCGAACCAGTCGCCCGAGAACTGCTGGTCTTTGCCCTGCATGGTCACGTTCTTGTCGGCGATCATGCGGGACAGTTTCATGCCGGCGCTGTCGCCGGGCTTCGCGGCTTCGGCGGCCCGAGGCTCAGGCCCTTTCCCCTCCGTCTTCTTGCCCGCGGCTTCCTTCTCGCCGGCCGGACGTGTCTCGGCGTCCTGAGCGGCGAACGTCAGCTTCAGCTTGTCGCACCGCATCCTGGTATCAGCGCGGGTCATGAGGACGTTATCCTCGAACGTGGCCCAGTTCCGGCCCCGGTCGAAAACAAACGTCTTCAGGCATGTGATGGTGGTCTGGGGAGGTTCGGCGTCCGCGCTCCCGGGCGTGCTTGTGTTTCCGGCAATCACGGGCAGCGCGGCGTCCGCCGTGCCCTCGATCACCATAACGACGTTCCGTTTCATCTTCAACAACGAGCGGCTGTCAGCCGGGTTCGTGTCATTGACCCGTTCCTCCGCCTCAAAACCCTCCCCGACGAGCGTTCGCCCGGGGCTGTACAAAGTGACCTTGGACTCTGTCACAACCCTGCGAGTCCTGACGGTCTCGTCCTGCGACCAGGTAATGTCCGCCTTGTCCGTAGTGACCCGGACCGGCTGCTGGCCATAGGATTCCGCCACGACGTTTCCGGCCAGGTTCGCGCGCGGCTTGTCTGGATCGTGGTAATACCTGCCCTCGTCGCCGCGCAGGAACGAGTCAGTCTTGAGGACCTGCCGTCTGTTTTCCTCGAGCAGCTTGAACGTGCGGATCTCGACCTGCCGGCACCAGTACCCTTCGTCAGGCAAATCCCGGTTGAACTTTGCCGTCGCGGCACGCAGCTCCCATTCCGGCAGCCCGCTGGTCTTGTTATGCCGCGGCCAGCAGACGTCGTTGAAGACCATCTCCGCGGCCGCCGCCTCCAGAGTGCAAAGGAGCACTCCCAGAAAGATGCATGTGCGAGTGGTCAAGATTTGTACCTCTCCATCAACGTGTCCCATTTGCCCTGGGCCTTCAGGATCATCTCCGCCACCTCTCGGACCGCGCCGCGTCCGCCCGGCGTTCGGGTCACATACCTGGCCGCCGACTTCACCTCGGAGACCGCGTCAGCCACCGCAACGGGCAGGCCGGCGCGGCGCATCGGCGGCAGGTCGGGCAGGTCGTCGCCGATGTAGCACACCTCGGAATCCGACACGCCGGCGTCCTCGAGCAGCTTACGATACGCCGGCAGCTTGTCGAGCGCGCCCGTGACGCAGTACGTCATCCCGAGCGCCTTCGCCCTCTCCGTCACCGCCGCACACGGCCGCGCGGACAGAATCGCCGTCTGAATGCCGTGACGCATCAGGAACTTGATGCCCGACCCGTCACGGACGTTGAATACCTTGAGCTCGCTGCCGTCGGCCGCTATCACGATGCCGCCGTCCGTCATCACTCCGTCCACGTCGGCGATCACCAGGCGGATCAATTGCAGTTCACTCTTCAGATCAGGCGTGTCGTCATTCCTCATCGTCGATGGCCTCAGCCGGGACCTCGGGCTCAATCACATCATCGCCGTCAACGTCCGGCCCGTCCCGCGGCAACGGCGCCGCCAACGCCGGCGCCATGCGGCGGTTCGATACTGCATAGACCTGGCTCACCGGAACGCGGTGCCTGCCACAGAAGGGAATGTCCAGCACCAGGTCGCTTCCGTCGAAGGCGGCGAACTCGCCGCTGACCAGGTCTCCGTTGCGGAGCCTCACATAGACCACCCTGCCTGCCGGCCGCTCCGCGCCGCCCAGGACGATCACAGACACCTCGGATAGCTTCAGCGAAAACTGGGCGAACGCGGCGCTCACGTTCAACACGCCGTCACGCAGGGACTCCACGCGGCAACTGATGCGGTCGCCGTTGCTCAGAAGGACGGACGGCCCGGCGGCCCGGCCGCCCTCCGCCA
>CAYXNI010000360.1:0-3281 GCA_964466285.1 uncultured Planctomycetota bacterium
ATCCTAACTCGCCAGGCGAACTCCGGCGCGTCCCATACCTGCACTGCTGCGACGGTCGCGGAAAGGCAGGCCAGGTCGGGTCACAAACTGTCACGCGCCGTGCCACTTCCAGGGGCAAGAGCGACACTCGAAGGGAGGCTTTATGCCTCTCTGCCCATAGTGTACCACATAATTTGCGTTTGTCAATTTTAGGGGAAACGCCGGAAGAGTTCTTGCCTGCGGCGGTGTGCGGCGCTAGGATATCGGGGTCGCAACACTGCTCAGTTGATGAGGAAGAACACAATGGGCAAGATCGCTGCCGCTGCACTTGTGGTGACGCTTTTGTTGTCCCGCGCCGCCCTGGGGGCCGAGGATCCAGTGCTGAAACTGTACAAGGATGTGCGGCTGCAGTTGCAACGGGATCCGGCGAACCCGACCGTGATGATGGCGGTTCGGCCTCCGATTGACGCGAAGAACCCGGCGCATCGCAAGGCGCTGAACGAGATTGTAACCTACCTGGAAACGGCGGCCGGAGAGAAGGCTGACAACTTCCACGTGGTACACAACTACCGTCTGGCGCTGTGGACGCGGTTTCTGCAGTTGGGGGCGGAGGCCGATGCGGCCGCGGCGCTCGAACAGCTGGAGACGGCCGCGAAGCTGACTGAGGCGGGATCCGGCGAGCGTGCCCGCTGTGACTTTGAGCGAGCGCAGGCCACGCTGGCGCTGCGGGACAAGGGGCTCACCAAGCTGTTGAAGGGCGATGCGACGGAGACAGCGATCGAGGAGTTCATCGCAGCGAAGCGAAGCGCTATGAGCACGGGTCATTATGCGGGTCAGTCGGCGCTGGCGCTGGCAAGCCTGTATGCGGAGAAGGGGGACCTGACGACTGCGAAGAAGATGGCTCGCGAGGCGCTGGAGCTCGACACCGGTCACGGATACGTGACAAACCACGCGTACGACCGGTTCGGCCGGATTCTTCTGGCGGAGGGGAACGCCGACGGGGCCGTGACCATGCTGCAGGCGGCGGCCAAGGCGGAGTTGGACGAGGATCTGCGGGGCCTGGGTTATGCTCACGGCCTGGCATGGGAGCTGATCGAGAAGGGGCGATACGCTGAAGCGGTGAAGTATCTCGAGATGGTCGTCCAGCGGGCGGATAAGGGGGAGTGTGCTCTGTCTTCCGGGGTGGCGTACGCCCTGGCGACAGCCTATATGAGGCAGGGGCAGTCCGGACTGGCGCTGATGTATTGGAAAAGGTATCTCGAGATGGGAGATGCGGACGCGACACGACGCCAGGAGGCGAAGAAAATCGCCCAGGACCTGGCCATCAAGGCGAGCCAACCTCCACCGAAGTAGCTGACCTTCAGCGGGGTTTTCCGACAAGACAGAGAACGGCGGGCATGCAGTGGGAGGGCATGTCCTGCGCGGAAGCGGGCGCGGCCCTGCGCGAAGGGGGACGGCCCGTGCATGGCTCCTTGCCATGCTATTCCCGGGGGCGCAGCCGGCCGGTCACGAGGCGTACGGGATCGGATCGGGGACTCCCGCCTGCTGGAATCCCCGCAGGCGCAGGAGGCAGCTGTCGCATTTTCCGCACGCGATGTCTTCGTTCTGATAGCATGACCAGGTAAGGTGAAGCGGCGCGCCCAGCTCGATGCCTTTGCTGACAATGTCGGCCTTCGAGAGGTGGAGCACGGGGGTGACGATGGTGATGCGGGTGTCGGGTTTCGTGCCGAGGTCGACGAGTTGCTGGAAAGCCTGGAAGTATTCGGGGCGGCAGTCGGGATATCCGGAGCTGTCCTGAGCGACGGCGCCGATGTAGACGTGCGGAGCGCCGAGCGCCTCGGCCCAGGCGACGGCGACGCTGAGGATCTGTGTGTTCCGGAACGGCACGTATGAAGATGGGATTTGGCGGCCGATACGGCCGGATGTGCGGACACGGATGTCCGGATCGGTCAGGCTCGATCCTCCGATGCGTGCGAGATGGTCGAGGCCGGCGACGAGGCGGAGCCGCTGCGGGACGCGATAGAACGCGGCGATGTCGTCGAAGGCCTGGCGTTCGCGCCGGGCCGTTCTCTGCCCGTAGGTGACGTGGAGCAGTGCAAGGCGGCTGGGCCGCGCGGCGATGGCGGCGGTGACGCAACTGTCCATGCCGCCGCTGAGGGCGATGACCGCCAGGGGGAGCTGAGCGGCGCGAGGCATGGTCACACCTCGTCGATCTTCACAAACACCCACACGGCGACCAGGGCGAAGAGGACGGTCGGGAACGTCCCGGCAAGCGGCGGCCAGTTCCAGACGGCGACCTGGCGGTAGGCCATGTCGATGGAGACGAAGTTGGCCGTCATGTAGAGGAATGTGAGCAGTATGGCGATGCCCACGCCCACGAGTGAGCTGTGGGTGCCCTGGCGGAAGACGAGCGGGATCGTCAGGAGCACGAGGACGATGCCGGCCAGGGGGAAAACGACACGGTTCCAGATGATGACCCAACAACGCTGGCGGAAGCGGCTGCTCTGGAAGCGTGCAGCGACGCCAGCCAGTTGGCCCAAGGTCATGAAGGAACTCTGCTGCTTGAATTCACCGCCTCGTATATCGGAGGGCTGGACGGAGGGACGACTGCCTTTCGGGAGGTCTATTTCTTCGAGGAGCGTGCCGTCCGGGATCTGCTCGCCCTGGACGTGTGCGGTGATGGGGTCGATATTGCGGAACTTCCAGGCTCCGAACACGAACCAGCGGTTGTGGACCCAGACCATCATCTCGATCCGGAGCCTGCCTTTCTGCGGCTCGGCGGGATAGATGATTTCGACGTCTTTGGCGACTGGCCAGCCCTGCCCTGTCTCTGTGTAGCCTCCGAATTCGTAGGCTCTCGGATACGGTTCCTGCGGGGTTTCCGGTTCGGTTGTGATGAGGGGTATGGCGACGCGGTCGGCGGCGGCCCGATATCGCTGGAGAAGTTGCTCCGTGTTCGGGCTGGAGAAGGATTCGGGGTCTGGAACACGCTCCCAATCCTTGTCCCGAAGGAACGTGCGGCCGCCGTCGTATCGACGAACGCCTTCCATGTACCAGACGCGCGGATCGGCTGGGGCGACGGCCCGCGTGGCGTCTCGCTCGTGGTGAACGCCAAGATTGTCCTCCCAGGCGATCCGGACCTTCGTCAGTGTGGGGAGGGTCGTCTCGTGGTCGAAGCGGGAGACAAGCATGTGCCGGCCGTACTGGTCGATGACATAAGAGAAGCCGATGCGGCCGCCTTCGCGCTCGCGGATGTCCCGTTCGGCGGAGAGAAGCGGCTCGTGCAGTGCCGGGACGAGGAG
>CAYXNI010000361.1:0-3275 GCA_964466285.1 uncultured Planctomycetota bacterium
ATCATCGCCGGCTTGACGGCCGGAGCGGTGAAGGAATGAACTTCCCCGTCCTTCCGTTCTCAAGCTGAGGTGTTTTTTCCGCAAGCCCAGTCATGGCAGGGGCCTCCCGGCGTAAACACAGGCCGTTATTGCCTCTGTAAGCCCTGTCAGCGGACAAACGCCTAATCTTCTGCATCTACACCGGTGGAGCCAATAGCTGTCTGGTTCTAGATGCGGTCTCTACACTGTTCCACTCGCTCTCCCCACAGGAGCGGGCGCTTGCGGCAAATGAAGAGCCGGGACGTCAGCCGCAACCTGAAGGCCTGCGCGGTTCCAACACCGCCCCTCCGCTGGACCGATGACCCTACGATCGAAGTGGACGATCTTCAACATTGAGCACACGGCCGAAGCGGCATTCTGAAACACAGCCGGAAACTATATTACAACGTAATATAGATCAACCGAGAAGTTCCGGCATCGCATAGTGTTCCGGGCCCTTCTTCAGAAGCCGAGCCGGTACGTCCTTGCGCTCGAACCGCAGATAGATTCCCCACGCCCTCCCCCCATTGGAGCCCAGAGCGACGACAAGTTCGTGCTCGCCCCGGCCTGCCCGGAGAGATATGCGGGCCGCCCCGGCAATAGCGGGATTAGTGCCGTTCGGATCGTGGAATACCTCCCTGCCGTCCAGCCAGACTTTCACAGGCCCGTCGTATCCCACCTGGGTCTCCAGCCGGTGGCAAGGCGGCGGTGGATCGCGAGATGGATAAGGCGCGAGAGATGATCAGGCGCGGCCGGTTCATCCCGGGCCCGGACCACATGCCGCTATCCAACGTTTCATGGGAGCAGTACCGCTACGTCATGGAGCGGCTGCGCGACGTGGTCATGACGACTCGGCCCGAAGCGTAAAAGGCGAGCACCTATGTCCCTCCGGGGTGAAACCAAAGCCCCCTGATCGTAATCGTTGTCGTAATCGTAGTCGACGCTTACATCAGATCCGAAAGCAAGCATTCCTCTAATTTTCAATTTCTAACCTTCAATCTCTTCCGCTACTTCGGCTCCAGCACCGTGACGTCCTTCTTTCGCGAGCCTGGTGTGACCGTGAACGATGCCAGCTTCCCGTTCCGTACGCTTCCCTCGACGATCGTTTTTTCCGGCGCGTGCAGTTTGAAGTCCGCATCCCACTCCTTTGGCCAGGCGGGAAGCAGAAAGATCTTGTGGCCATCCGTCTGCATCAGCATTGCCTGGACCGCTTTCATCAGGATGCCGCCGTGGTCCTGATCCGGGGTCCAGTCGAAGTTGGGGCCCCAGAAGGCAGGGAAACGGCACGCCGGATCTTTCTGCGCAGCGCGTCCGACCACGTTGTCCTTCGCGTTCTGCGCCAGGCCCAGGTATGCCATGAAGACGTCGTCCTGCCGCCACCCGCCGTCGCCGCGGTCCCAGCGGTGCACCAGCGCCTGAACGCCGAGCTCTGCGTTGGGTTTCTCAAAGGAGACGAGGCGGAATGGAAAGACGGCATAGAGCTCGGGGTTCTCGCAGTTGCTCTTGCGATCGAACCGCTCCGCCGGCGCCAGCATCCGCACGCCGCTCTCCTCCCGCGTCGGCAAGTCCGGCAGTTTCTTCCGCAGCGCCTCTATGAACTGCCGATCCTTTTCGGGAAGTTTGCCGGCGGGCAGGGCCAGGAGCCGCGCCGTCACGGCGTGGAGCCCGGCCAGCTCCGGCATCGGGTTGGTGCAGTCCCACCACGTCTCGAGTGCCTGCGAGGGATGCATCGCCAGCTTCCCGTTCGCATCCATCTTGTAGTAGCCGTCGAAGAAGGCCAGGACCGGCCGGGCTGTCGGAAGCACTCGCTCGGTGAGGAAGCGATCGTCGAGAGTGTAGTCATAGCGGTCCTGCATCATGAAAACCAATTCGAGGCCGCCAACCCACTCCCACTTATGCCAGCCGAAGGTCTGAAGCTTGTCCGTTCGCTCGGCGGCGGTCTGCTCCCATCCGTAGGTCTCCATGAAGACCGCGCCCCACGGGTAGATGCACTCCGGAAAATAAGCACCCTCAAAACCGAAGTAGCGTTTGGTGCGATACCGGCAGACGTCCAGCACCTCGCCGCCGTACATCCCAAAGAACGGCTCCATCAGGTCGAAGTCGCCCGCGGCGCACGAGCTGACGTAAGGCAGGCGGCTGTTCTGCCACCAGTAGCCCGGGCCCCACTGGCGGTAGTCGGCGTCACAGGGCTTGCCCGGCCACGGCATGACAAAGAGGCTGCCGTTGAACTTGATCGGGTAGGCGCCGCGGCCCGCGCAGGCGGTGATGAAACGCTGGAGGTTGTAGCCCCGTGCGACGTCATGGCCGTTGCCCGTGGCCGTGGCCACCTCGCGATCGCGAATGTAGATGTGGCTTCGGCCCCAGAACGATTCCCACCAGGCCAGGTGCGCCTTCCTCCGAGTTTCGAAATCGACGGCCTCCGTCTTCTTGACAATCTCACGCACGGAGGCGAGCCATTGCTCTTCGGTCGCGGGGTGCTTCGTGAGGACGGTAACGCTGAAACGGTGACGGGTTCCTTTGGGGCTTTCGAGATGCCGGTCGTCGACCCGCCGACCTTCTTCCGCCCGGATCAGCGCGCCGAAGGTCCGGTGGAGCAAGGGATCTTTCCAAGGTCCTTCCGCCAGATCCTGGAACCTCATGGTCAATTCCGGGCCTACGGACTTGATGTTGCGATGGTACCAGCCGATGCCGTCGGGCAGGTTCTTGAGGACCGTGTCAGGCTCGACTAACGTTGGCGGCGCGTTCGGGCAACCCTGGTAGATGTCGCTGCACTCAAGGGAGGGGAGCGCTGTCCGCTCCGTTCGCCAGAGTTCGAACGAGGCGGTGGCCGTGAGGGGCTGCCTGGACTCCACGGCCACCTGAATGACAGGGCGGTTGGCATCGACCCAGACTCGAACCTCGACCGGAGCGTCAGCGGCGTCCGCGGCCGAAGCGGTCACGACCATCTCCGCACCGCGCAGATGAAGGACTTGGCGGAACATGCCGCCTTTGCGGAACGGATTGGGCGAAAGCGAGACCCGCACGCGCCCGATCTTGAGAAGCCGGCTGTTGTCGTCCCACGCGTCCGTCTTCCCGATGTAGAATTGGAGGTCTCCGTCCTCCTCCACCCAGGCGTTCAGCGCGATGTCGCCGTTGCCAAGCGGCATTGACCCCCGCGCATCCGCGCTGGGCGAATCCCAGGCGACATTATAGTCATCGAGACTCATGGCATTCACGGGAGACCCAGTCGCGCACGCAACGGACGACGCAACACCGGC
>CAYXNI010000362.1:0-3266 GCA_964466285.1 uncultured Planctomycetota bacterium
CCGGCTTCGCAGGCCACCCGCGGCGGGCCGCCGGTCTATTTCCCGGCCTCGTATACCCGCACTTCAACAAGATGCACGGCCGGGTTGTCGCTGTTCTTCAGCATGTTCACCTTCACGTAGCGGGCATTCGTCGGGTTGAACTTGTGGGTGTAGCCCTTTTCTGTTCCCGCCGTCATGTTCTTGCTCGCGTCAACCACCGGGGTCCACTTCTGGCCGTCAGTCGAAACCTCAACCGTGTACTGGTAGTAGCGCCGTCCGTCAAAGTACGGGACCACCTGGATGCGGTCCACGGAATACTCTTTCTCGAGATCCACCTTCCACCACTGCGGAGCCGGGATGGTGCCCCAGAACTTGTTGATGTCCACCGTGCCGTCGGCGGCGTATTCGGCCTTCTCGTTGTCGTTCTTCTTGCCGGACGTGTCCACAGGTTTGCCGGTGCTGAGACTCTTCTCGAACCCCACATACCTCAGATGGTCGCCGAGCGCGATACATCCGATCCGCTTGCCGTCCTTGTCGAACAGCGCTGCGCGGATGTTCAGGCTCTCCGCCGCCTTGAACGGCTTTTCGTAGAGAGGCGACTCCAGGGTCGGCTCCTTGTCATCCAGTCGGTAGCGGATCTGAACACCGGGCACAATCGTGCTCATCGTGACCGTGACCGGCTCGCTGAAGATGCCGTCCTTGATGTTCCCTTCAATCGTGAACTTCACCGGCTGGGTGATCATCTCCATGCGATCGGCCTGCTTCGCCATCCGGTTCTTGTGGTAGTCGGCCTCGATCTCGGCAAAGGGGCTCCATGTGCGCTCCTGGCGTTCCGGAAGTCCCCGCATGTAGCCCTTCGCCATCGTGAACCCGCCCACTTCCCACATGGGCCGGCATGCGCCCAGCACCCTGTCCTTCTTCGGGTCGAGATCTGTGCCGTTGCAGTGGTACATGCTCCACTGCGGGAACGGGATCGTGACCTCCCACGGCACGGTGATGGTCACGAACCCGTTGTTCTGCGCCGCCCGGGCCCCGCCATACCACGCGTAGACGATGATATCGTTGGCGAGCGACGGATCGAACGGCACGCCGATGCGGAAGCCTTCCCACATGATCGCTTTCTTGCCGTGCTTCTTGACGATCGCGGCCATATTCCGGCCGTAGGGCAGAAACAGCGCGTGCGGGTCGTTCTTGATTTTGTGCTCTTCGACGTACTTCTGCACGTGCGGATTGCTCAGGTACCACGCGGGCTCGACCTCGTCGCCGCCGATGTGGAAGTACGGAGAACTCTTGAACACATCGCACATGTCGCCGACAATCGCATCGAGGATCGGGTAGATATCGGGGTTGACCACGTCCATGCAGCGCTGTGCAGCGCTGCCCAGTTTGCCGCCCATGCCGTCCAGCAGGGCCGTGCAGTGGCCAGGGGCCTCGAGTTCCGGAACGCAAGTCACGCCACGGGCATCGGCGTACGCCACCAAGTCCGTGAGTTCCTCAAGCGTGTACGGCGGAACCGAGGGGGCGTGGATGCTGCTCGCCTGCGGATACGACTTCGACGGGAACGTGAACGCGCTGTCGTCGCTGAGATGCAGGTGCAGGTAGCGCACCTTGAAATAGCGGCACGCCTCCACCACTGTCTTCAGCATGTAAGCCGGATTCGACTGCCTCGCGACGTCCGGCATGGTCGCGGTGTAGTCCGCATGCGGCCAGTCCTTGACGGTCATCTTCGGCACGGACACCTTGTCACCATCGAGCTTCAGTGCCTGCAGGAGCGTCGCCGTGCCTTCGCATACGGCCCGGTAGTCCCAGCCCTCGACGACGGTCCGGTCGGTGACCGCGATCGTGTGGGCGTAGTCTCGCACCTGGACGACATCCTGCCCCTTAACCGTCCAGATGTCCTCGTCGGCCCGAATCTCCGGATTGATCTTCAGCACGATGTCACCGGCCTTCGGTTCCCCCTCCGCCGGCGCAATCCTGAGCTTCGTGATCAGAAGTATTTCGTCCGACAGAATGTCGGCGAGCGGCTTCAGCTTCGGGTCCGTCGCCACAATCCGGTTCTCGGCCGTCAGCGGGATCGTCCCGCCCTCGACCTTCAACACCTTCGGCGTCGGAAGCAGTTTCAGCGGATTATCGGCCCTGGCGTTGGGTCCCTGCCAGCAGACGACAAGTGCAAGACCTAGCGCCACAACCATCGAACCCGAACGTTTCCTCATGATGTTCCTCCGTACTTCTACACAGATTCTTACTTTCCTGCCTCAAAGACCCGCACCTCCACGAGGTGTACGGCCGGGTTGTCGCTGTTCTTCCGCATGTTGACCCGGATGTAGCGGGCGATCGAACGTTTGACGAAACGGCAGAACCAACGGACCCTCCGCCGCCTGCAAGAAACAACAGGGCAGGCAGATCGCGGCCAGCCGTCGGCCGAGCGCGTGTTGGAGCCAGGGGGCAACGTGGGGCTTCATCGCAGTTTTCAAACAGAAACTCACCTCACTTACCTGAGGGCAGGACAGACCGGAAGCCAATGGACCAGTACGCGGCTGCCGGGTAGTGATCGGCACGGGAGGCAACCCGGCTGTAGTCGGCGGAGTATGACCAACCGCCGCCGCGACGCACGCGGTGCGCGTTCGGCGCCGTCGGGGACCAGTCCCAACACCACTCCCACACGTTCCCGGCCATATCGTGCAACCCGTAGCCGTTCGCTGGGAAACTCCCCACCGGCGCCGTGTATGGTTCACCAGCTTTGGAATACCGCGTGTCGTTGCCCGCGTATCCCGTATCGTAAGCGAGTCCGGTGGGGTGTCCCAGATAGTTCGCCTTGTCGTGGTCGATCGTGTCCCCCCACGGAAACCGCTTGCCGCTCAAACCCCCGCGAGCGGCATACTCCCACTCCACGTCCGTCGGCAACCGGTACCCGGCGACAGTCAGGTCGCACTTCAGGCCGTTGGGCCCGCTGCCGTCGTTTTGGCCGGTTCGGTACACCTTGTCTGCCACTCGGTAGCATACCGGCCTGCCCTCTTTCTCGCTGCGGGCATTGCACCACTTGACGGCGTCGTACCAGTTGATCGTCTGCACGGGGTGATTCGCTGCCTTGCCCAAGCCGGCGTTATCAAACCTGTACCCGTTCTTGATTGCCCAGGCGTACACCTCGTCCCACAGGGCCTTCGTCACTTCAGTGCGGTCCATGTAGAACGCGCTGACCTTCAGACTGTACTCCACGCCGTCCGGGGTCTTTCCGCTGTTGCTGCCAGCCGGGATCAGCACCATGCTGGAGGGAGGCGGAGCCGCCT
>CAYXNI010000363.1:0-3252 GCA_964466285.1 uncultured Planctomycetota bacterium
CTTCGGGAAGTTGTTCCACTCGGCGTCCGCGGACGACGCGAACAGCATGACACGCCCGCGGCCAAACGCCTTCTCGACGACCGCTGGGTTCCCGCCCTCGAACCGCGCGGCCACCCGGATATCCTCGGTCTTCGCCGGAAGTTTGAGATCGAAATACTTGTGGAACAACACCGAGTGGGTGAGGTGGAAGACCAACGGCACCGTGAGACGCTCGAACGCCGGGTGCACCGGCTTCACGAGCTCGATGGTCACGCCTTTGCGGTCGGCGCCCAGACTGCCCTTCTCCGGGCCGAGCTCGGCGGGCAGCAGGCCATCGCCGCCCCTGAACAACTGCTCATTGTAGAACGACCTGTCCACGCGGTCGCCCAGGAAAACGACGAGCGCCCCGCCCTGCCTCACGTACTCCTCGAGCCGCACGACCGTGTTGTGCGCGGCAAGCGACGCCAGATTCGCCAGCACGACCAGGCGGTAGCGCGCAAAGTCCACTCCCGACAACCCGAACTCGGTGACCGTGGCCGGCTCGACGTGCGACGCCCGCACCTCCCCCTCCTTCGCGGGCGGCGGCCGAAGGGCCCGCTCAAGGTAATAGGTCTCGTTCTCCTCGACTTCCGGCGAGGTCTCGCCGTTCACCAGCAGCACGGGGACCGATTCCTCCGCGTTCACCGCCAGGTAGCGCCGGTTGTCGGCCGCGAGCCGGTCGTCGCTCAACTCCACCTCGACGACGTGCGAGCCCTTCGTCTGGAACGAATGGCGGAACGTCGCCGACTCCGTCTTGCCGGGAGCCACCTTCAACGTCTCTGTGTTCTGGTTGAACTTGTCCACCAGCAACTGCACCTGCACCTCCGAGGTCGTCGACCGGCCGAAGTTGGTGACGTCCACCTTGAACTCCGCTGCGGCGCCGGTCCCCACGATCCGCGACTGCGGCGTGAGCGCCGTGATCGCCAGGTTCTCGGCCCCCTCCGACGGCCCGACGTCCACGACGAACATCTTCGCCGTCTTCCCGATGCGTTCGAGCGCCGCGTTGAGTTCGGCGCTCGCCGGCTCGCCCTTGTTCCCCCAGCCTGACGCCTGCATGTCGGTCAGGAGAAAGATCTCCTTCCGCGGTTTCTTCGTCGAGTCGAGCAGTTCCGCCGCCGCGATGAGCGCCTTCGATACGTCCGTGCCGCCCCAGCCCGGCTCCATGCGCGCGGCCTCGCGCTTCACAAGCTCGAAATCGAGCGTCCCCTCCTTGATGATCGGCCTCGTCACGTCGGACATCGCGAGCAACGAGATCGCGTCTCCCCGGTTGAACGACAGCAGAATCTGCTGCGCGGCGGCCTGGGCCCGGCTGAAACTCGTCTCAGAGCCCGTCCGGAAGCCCATGCTGTACGAGTCGTCAAGAATCAGGACGGCGTGGCGGTCCTGAGTGCCGAGCGCCCCGATGATCCCCGACTCGGTCAGCCGCGGCCGCGCGAGCGCGAACGCGATCAGCATCACCATCAGCACGCGCAGCAGCAGGAGGAGCAGGTTCTCCATCCGCACCCGCTTGTAGTTCTTGCGCAGCGACGCGAGCAGGAACTCCATCGCCGCCCAGCGTGTGATCCTGAACCGCCGGCGGTTGAGAAGGTGGATGATGACCGGGATCGCCCCGCCCACCGCCCCCCACGCGAGTGCACCTAGCTCAAACAAGAAAAACTCCAAACTCTTGACAGGATGAACAGGATGAACAGGATAATAAAATCGGAAATGCCCTGTCTTTCCAGCCGCCTATGCGCTCTGTGTCCCTTATCCTGTGAATCCCGTCTAAAATCTTTCCTTCCACCTATCCCTCTTCCATTACGATTATTGCAGGTCCCTGACTTTTCGGACAACCTCCACTTTCTTGGGGCCGAAGTTCAAGAGAAGTCCGACCGGCTTGCCCGTGGCCACAAGGTAGTTCACAAGTTGAACTTCGTGCGCTTGGTTCAATTCTCTGACCGAAACTCGACATTCAGTCCCGCCTTCCGCAATTCAATAAGGAGGCAGTTCTGGTATACGGTCTCCAGGAAGCCGAACCCCATCCTGTTGTAGACCGTGAACGCACACCCGATAATCTTCTCCGTCAGCTTCTCATGTTCCACCAGCGCCCCTTTCCTATGTCTTCCTTATCCTGTCCATCCTGTTATCCTGTCCACTCTCCTCTTCACTTCTCTTCACGTCATTTCCCTCGCATGGCCAGGCGGCCGGCGAGGTACGCGCTGAGTGCGATCTCCAGCGAGTCGCTCGTCGTCATCGGCACATAATCGATCCGGTGGTGCCGGCACACCCGCTTCGTCTCCTTGATGAAGTTGTCCACCTCCGCCAGGTAGTCGTCCCGCAGCGACCGCGGCTCCGCGAACACGTCCGCGTAGCCCTCCAGCCCCTTGAAGAGCGTCAGGTCCCTGAACGGGAACGTCCGCTCGTACTCGTCCAGCACGTGGAACAGGATGACCTCGTGCCGCTTGTGGCGGAAATGCTGCAGCCCAAGAGCCAGTTCCTTCGGGTCCACGAACAGGTCCGAGATCAGCACCACCAGCCCGCGGTGCCGGATTCGCTCGGCCAAGTCGCTGAAGATTCCTCCCACCTTCGTCCGCCCGGTCGGCTTCGCCTCCGCCAGTTCGTGTGTCAACAGTTTCAGGTGCGACGGCTGGCTCGACGGCTTCAGAAAATGCCGGACCTCGTCGTCGAACATCACCAGCCCCGCCGAATCCTGCTGCTGAAGCATCAGGAACGCCAGCGACGCCGCGATGTACGACCCGTACTCGAGCTTCGACACCGGCCCGGATTTGTAGTCCATCGACTCCGAGATATCGAGCAGAATCCACGCGTGAAGGTTCGTCTCCTCCTCATATTCTTTCACGTAGAAGCGGTCGGTCTTGCCGAAGACTTTCCAGTCGAGGTGTTTGAGATCATCGCCGGGGGCGTACTCGCGGTGCTGGGCGAACTCGACGCTGAACCCGTGGAACGGGCTCTTGTGCAGCCCGGAGATATATCCCTCGACGATCAGGCGCGCCTTGATGTCCAATCGCGAAATCCGAGCCAGCACCTTCGGATCGAGGTACTTCTGGTAATCTTCTTTGGTCTCGGTATCAGCCACTCAGGCTACCCTCACGACGGCCTTCGCTCACAAACGCCCTCACTTGCCTGTGTCCACGCCGCCCCCCTTGTCCAGCATATCCGGCAGGCGCTTGTCGCGGACGAGGGCGCTCTCGTCGTGGGGAGTGTCTTCGAGCAGCCGGTCGACGATGTGGTCAG
>CAYXNI010000364.1:0-3247 GCA_964466285.1 uncultured Planctomycetota bacterium
GCTCAGTGCCTTTCCGTATATACTATACAGTGACGCAGACGCAAAACATCGAGCAGCACGCCCGGCATCGGGCGACGGTTACCATCGGAGCAGAGGGGTGAAGCCCGACGAGTTCGTCAGTTTCGATGAAGCGCTGGCCGAGCTTCAGATGGCTACCAACGAGCTCCGCTCGCTTGTATCGCAGGGGATAATCACCCCGGAAGGCGACGGCCTCGATCTCAACTTCCGCCTGTCCCAGGTCCTCGACCTCAAAAAATCGCTCAAGGAATCGGGACACCCCGAGCTTCGCATCTCCCAGCCCGAGGTTGCCAAGGGCTGGTCGCGCCAGGACGGCCTGATCGTGTGGCGCGGCAGTGCCCCCGAAACAGGTTGGGTGCTGTTGAAAATGGCCCCTCAGGACTGGGACCACATGAATTTCCGGGTCTTCTTCGACGCCCGCGGAACGCTGGGGAAGGTCGGGCTGGCCGCGGGAAAGCGTCCGTTCGTCGCCGAAACGCGCGGCGAGCCCGCCAGGTGGCATTCCTTCCTGATGGAAACGCGCTCCGCCCTTGCCCGTGTTGTCACCGACGACCGCGAGGTCTTCTCGGGGCCATTGGCAATGCCCTTCCTGGGGTTGTGTGGAAGCGGCGCGTCGGAGCTCTCCCTGGCGAACCAGGACACGGCCATCTTCCGTGGCGTCAAGCTCGAACGACTCTGAAGCGGCCGCCCGTCCTCCCATTCACGCCCGCGGTTCCAGATACTGCGCCGCAGATACCCTGCGCCGGTTCCGGCAGCTTGATCAGCGCTTAACGCTGAAAGTCTGGCCGGCTTTCCCTTTCCCGAAGTTGAGCTTGCCCTCGCGGGCCAGCCAGCCGATCGCCATGTTGAGAAACTCCGAGGCCACCCCCGTGGCTTTGGCGATCTCGTTCCTTGTCATCGCGCCTTTTGAGTTCAGCGCCTGCCAGACCTTTCCCGCCGCTTCACCGATCTGAACTTCCATGCCTTACCCTCCCTTCCTCCCACTTGACCATGTATAGTGTATAGTCCGCCGCTCAAGGCGTGTCAACCTTTTTCGGGGCGGTCATTTCTGTTGATTCTTCCCCTCCACGTTCGATTATGTGCTTCCTTCCTCAAGGCAACCGGTCAGCCGATGACGTTCGGCTCAGGCGGCGGAGTCATCGGCAGAATCCCGCTGCCCTTGCCCGCACGTAACCGCTCAAGCGATTCGACGCGCTCCCCGTGCTCGTCCCGGCAAAACGCCACCACGTTGTACCCGTGCACATACGGAGCAGGGAACGGCTGCCCCTCGGTCGGAACGTGCTCGATCAGCCCTTCCGGGCACGCGAAGAAGAACCCGTACCCGTACGACTTGAGCAACCACAGCACTTCCCACGGACCGTAATCGAACGCACGCTCCCACGGCGCGAACACCTCGATCAGCATGAGCGGCCGATGCTCGCCCGACAGCAGATGTTGACCACCGCGCAATACCAACAGCTCTGCACCCTCCACGTCGATCTTCACAAACTGCGGCGTCCCCGGCCGTCTCGCCCTGATGAAACCGTCCAGCGTCACGAACGAGCACTCATACGAAACCATCGTCGAACTGCGCCGCAGCCGCCCCCACTTCTCCGCCGAGGCCAATGAGGCCGTTCCAAAGTCGCCGTCAGGAACCTGAACAGAACCCGTTTTCTCAGCCTCGGCCAGCCCGCACGGCACAGTGACCACGGGCGCCCTGAGACACGGGGCATGCTGAACGTTCCGGCAGAGCCTCTCGTACACCGGCCACACCGGCTCGAACGCCACGACCTTGCCTTGGGGCCCGGCCAGGCGGGACAAGAATATCGAAACGCCTCCTTCGTTCGCACCGACGTCGAATGCCAGATCACCCTCCCGCACGCACGCCTTGTAAAGCTGCTGTTCAAAGTTCCTCGGCCGTGCAGTGGCCCCCCCAGGCCGCCCAAGTCGGCAAAGGAACTCCTCCGTCGCCTCCTTAATCCTCGTCAGAATCATCATGACTGCTCATAGCTGGTGAAACTTGCAAGGCCTGCGTCACGTCACAGGCCGCAGAGCCTGTGCCATGCCGCCCTCTTGCATCATCTTCGCATGATTATACCCCATGTTCAGGACACCACAACCCCGCTTCGCCGTCCGAGCCGATCCCCCAAACATCCTGCGTGCTTGGCGTAGGCTGTAAACGGCACTTCGTCTGCGGCATCCCTTCCAGTGCGGCGGACTTACACCGCTGTCACGCGTCGCGATGCGACCGTTTTGAGGGAATAAACCAAAGAGAACGGCTTGCCAAGTTGGGCTCGGAATGGTAAGATGGGCCAACGTGGGAACCTGGGAGTAAAAGGGTGTGGCAGTAATCGTGCTGTCATAGGTTTCTCGGATGGTCGGGCCGCCATCCGGCTGATCGTCTTTCGATTCGCCGGAGGTGTGTCATGTCGGAGCCGAGAACGGGCGGCACAAGGACTGCCGGGTGTCTTGTTCGGTTATTCTGGTTCTTCTTCGGCAACGTGATCCTGCTCATCACTGCAAGCTTCATCGCACGCCATCGCGATCGCTTCCTGTCCCTTGCAGACCTGATCTATTGGGCCACGGTGGCCTGCATCATGGCCGCGAGGTACGTGGACATCAAGCGGCTGAACGGCCTTACGGCGGCGGGACAGCCCGCCTCGATGAGTCACTGGCGACGCTATGTGCTCCTGGTATCCGTTCTCGCACTCGCACTGTGGGGGGCGGCCCACGCCGTCGCGAAGTTCGCGGCCTGACGTGGAACTCCACGCGGTTGACACTCCCGTACCGCAACCCTATAATGCAGGGCGTAACTTCCTCAGACCACTGAAGGAGTAAGGCATGAAGAACGTTGCGGTTGTGTTTGTTCTGGCCCTTGGCCTTCTCGTTGCCCCGAGAGCCGGGGCCGCCGACGTGAAGATGCTGAACGTCTCCTACGACCCGACGCGTGAACTCTATGCGGAGTACAATGCCGCTTTCGCCAAGCACTGGAAGGCAACGACCGGACAGACCGTCGAAATCCTGCAGTCGCACGGCGGCGCGGGCAAGCAGGCGCGGTCGGTGATCGACGGACTGGAGGCGGACGTCGTCACCCTCGCCCTGGCCTATGATATCGACGCAATCGCAGAAAAGGCGAAGCTGCTCCCGGCGGACTGGCAGAAGCGCCTTCCCCATAACAGTTGCCCCTACACGTCGACCATCATTTTCCTCGTCCGCACAATGTTCTTCTAGCATAAGCTTATCGAGATCT
>CAYXNI010000365.1:0-3239 GCA_964466285.1 uncultured Planctomycetota bacterium
CGTCAGCATTGCGCCACGCGCTGCGAGTTTCCTTTAGGAGTTCAGCTATGGCCGTGTTGATGGTGGGCTCTGTAGTAGGCATGATTCTCCTTACATATGACGCCTTGAATACAGTAGTCTTCTTCCATGCGCCCCTCGGAATGCCTGTGCCGTCCTCTCCACTTCGTTCAGCTGCCGCCAGTCCCAACGGAAGGAGAACTCGTCACAGTACCGGGGAACGCGTCGCTCTAAACCTGACAGCATTCTACTCCGCAAAACTGTCTCGTCCAGTGGGTGATTCCGTTCCAACTGTGCTTTGTCAAACGAATAATTCCGTTTCGTTATTGGCCATTCGTTGGCGTTCTGTGTTCGTTCGGGGGCGGGGGTAGTATGTGGACGCGCCGTCCTTCGATCCGAAGCCGGCGGTCGGCGAAGAGTTGGATGGCTTCGGGGTACGCTTCGCATTCTTTCTCGAAGACACGGGCGGCCAGGGTCTCGGGCGTGTCGCCTTCGAGGACCGGGATCGTCTTCTGGACGATGATGGGGCCGTGGTCGTACCGGCGGTCGGCGAAGTGGACGGTGCAGCCGGAGACTTTGGCGCCGAATTCGAGCACGGCCTCGTGCACGAGGTGTCCGTAGAAGCCCTTGCCGCAGAAGGATGGGATGAGGGCGGGATGGATGTTCATCACGCGGCCGAGGTACCGGTCGGACATTTGCCACCTGACCATGAACCCGGCGAGGCAGACGAGGTCGATGTCGTACTGGTCGATCTTGGCGTTGAGGGCGGCGCTGAAGTCGTGGGTGTTCTTGAACTTCTTGCGCTCGATGACGACGGCCTCGACGCCGTGGTTGCGTGCGCGCTGGAGGCCGTAGGCGTCGGGGCGGGTGGCGATGACGAGGACGACCGTGGCGTTGAGCGAGCCGTCGGCGATCCTGGTGAAGAAGTTTTCGAGGGTGGTGCCGCCGCCGGACAGCAGGACGGCGAGCTTGATGGGGTCAGTCATCGGTTTGGTTCTCCGCATTGGTTTCGGGCGTTTCCTCCATTTCGAGGATCCAGTCGGCGGCGGCGGCGACGTCCGGGACGATTGCGTCGGCTTCGCTTTCGGCTGCCTTGTTGAGCTGTTCTGTGATGCGCACCCACTGTGGGTCGGTGCCGGGATCGATCACTTGGGTGTCATCTCTGTAGGCCCTGATGAGAGCGGCCCCTTTGCAGCCGGCGGCGTGTGCGGCGGCGATGTCGCGCTCGGAGTCGCCGATCATGTAGGAGTCGGACAGGCGGATGTCGAGCTGTTTGGCGGCGCGGTAAAAGAGGCCGGGCCTGGGCTTGCGGCAGTCGCACGGGATGGCGTACTCGGGCACGACGCCCTCGGGCAGGTGGGGGCAGTAGTAGAGAGCATTGATCGGGGCGCCGGCATCTTCGAACTTTTTGAGCAGTGCCTTGTGTGCGGCGGCGAGGTCGGTCTCGGTGAAGCAGCCGCGGGCGATGGCGGCCTGGTTGGTCACCACGACGATGAGGAATCCGGTCTTGCGCAGCTTTCTGATGGCGGTGACGGCTTCGGGGAGCGGTGCGACGTGCGGATCAGCCTTGAGGGCGCCCGTCTCGGGGATGATCGTTCCGTCGCGGTCTAAGAACACGGCTTTTCTTGCCACAGGTGCTCCTTGTGTGTCTCAGGGTGAACCGGCGAGTGTCTGCTCGACGACGTGGCAGATGACGTGCAGTGCGGCGAGGTGACATTCCTGGACTTGCGGGGTGCTGTTTCCTGGCGCGGCGAGGGACAGGTCGGCCAGGCGTGCGAGCGTTCCGCCGTTGGGGCCGGTGAGCGCGATCGACGTGACGGTCAGGCCCTTCGCCTTTTCGAGTGCTTTGACGACGTTGTGCGAGGTGCCGCTGGTGCTCAGGGCGAGGAGCACGTCGCCGGGCCGGGCGAGTGCCTCGACCTGGCGCGCGAAGACGGTGTCGAACCCGTAGTCGTTGCTGATGGCGGTAAGCGCCGAGGTGTCGGTGGTGAGGGCGATCGCACGGAACCCGCGCCGCTCGAGGTTGAAGCGGCCGGTGAGCTCTGAGGCGGCGTGCTGGCATTGGGACGCGCTGCCGCCGTTGCCGCACAGGAACAGTGTTCCGCCGTTCCGCAGGGAGTGCGTGATTGCGTCGGCGATGCGTGCGATGGCGTCGGCCTGTCCGCTGAGTGCGCGCATGGCCGCCGCGGACAGGTCCAGCAGGCGCTTGATCTCGGCCGCGTTGGGCGGCGTCGTTTTGTTATCGGACATAGCCGGTGCCTCCTGTTTTCTTGCGGGCGTTGAGGTGTGCTTTCTCGGCGATTTTGGTCGTGGAGAAGCCCGCGACCATGGGGACGTTCTCGATGCGCCCGCCCATGGATTCGACGAGGTTGCCGCCGACGACGCCCTTTTTGCCGTATTCGCCGCCCTTGACGATGACGTCCGGGCGGACGATCTTGAGGAGGGGGATGGGGGTGTCCTCGCCATACACGGTGACGTAGTCGACGCACTGGAGTGCCGCGAGCATGCCGGCCCGTGCGTCCTCCGGGATGATGGGCCGTCCCGGTCCCTTGACCCGCCGGGCGGAGGCATCGGAGTTGATGGCGACGATCAGGACGTCGCCGAACTTCTTCGCACGGGTGAGGAGTTGCACGTGCCCGATGTGGAGGAGGTCGAAGCAGCCGTTGGTGAAGACAATCGTGCGGCCGCGCGAGTGGAGGTCGGCGCAGATGGTGGCGAGGTCGGGCCGGGCCTTGATCTTGGTTTCCATTCCGCCGTGGAGGTGTTCGAGGATTTCGCGCCTGGAGACGGTGGCAACGCCGATCTTGGCGACCTCGATGCCTGCGGCGACGTTGGCGAGTTGTGCGGCTTCGAGGAGCGTATGGCCGCTGGCGAGGGCGACGCCGATGGCCGCGGCGACGACGTCGCCGGCGCCGGTCACGTCGAACACTTCGAGCGCGTTGGCGGGGATCATGACCGTCTTCCTGCCTTTCTCGGCCACGGCCATGCCTTCGCGGTCGAGTGTGATGACCGCTGCCTGGAGACCGAGCGAGGTGATCAGCCGCTTCGCGGCGAGGTCTGCGGTCTTCGCATCGGTGATGCGGACTCCGGTGCCGTCGCAGGCTTCGGAGCGGTTGGGTGTGAGGACGGTGACGCCGTGATACTTGGTGAAGTCCGCCCTGGGTGCGGGGTCGGCGATGATTGGGATGGAGCGGCGGCGGCAGGCCTTCTGGAGCGTGGCGACGAGAGCGCGGGTGACAGCG
>CAYXNI010000366.1:0-3233 GCA_964466285.1 uncultured Planctomycetota bacterium
CCCTTTGGAAACGCGCCTTGCGGGATGAGGAAATTACCGGTCTCAGCGGCGGCAAGAAAGAAGTCGCCCGGCGGGACGTTGAAATCCTTGGCCCGGAGAGCACGTCACTCCAATACTGGCGCCCCCGGGGATACAACGCTTTTGTGGGCGACTGCATGCCCTTCTGGGATGGCACCCGGCTTCATGTTTACTACATCTTCGTTCGCCGCCATCTTGAAAGCAAGTGGCTGGCCGTTGGCGGCGGCTTCGGCCACGTAAGCACCAAGGACCTGGTCCATTGGGAACAGCATCCCATGGCCCTGTCAATCACGGACCCGACCGAGTGCGCCTTGGGGACCGGGCAATTCATCTATCACGAAGGGCAATACTATCTCTTCTACGTCCAGCACGGCCGACGCATCAAGTGGAAGGACGCTCCGTACCAGGGCGATAAAATCTTCCTTGCGACCAGCACCGACGGCATTCACTTCCAAAAGCATCCCGAGCCGCTGTCCGTCATGGAGTACTTGACCGGCAACGATATGAACCCGTCTGTCTGGCCCGATGCCACAGGCCGCCGGTGGTTTATGAATGTCTCAGGACTCAGCGTGCTCACTTCGGCAGACCTGCTGAACTGGAAGGAGACGGCAGAACTGCCCTGGCTGCAGGAAGGCACTTTCTTCCGCGGCGCGATTTGCACCAGCTATTTCCATTGGAACGACTGGTACTATTTCTGCAATCCCGGCCTTTACCGTAAGTCGAGAGAGCCGATGGAGGCCGGAAAGTGGGAGACCATTGACAGGCACGACTTGATCGTCGGCGGCATCTGCGTTCCAGAAGCGGTGGGGTTTGGGAAGAACAGGTATCTTTGGGTGGGGTTTGGCGAGGGGGCCTACGGGCAGGAGCTTGTCATCCGGGAACTGGTTCAGAACCCGGATGGCACCTTGGGGACGAAATGGCCGGCCGAGATGATCCCGGCCAGCGGCGAACCGCTGAAGCTCGCGTTCGAGCCTCTGCGTGGCAACGCCACCGGGAATGCCGGCGCCGTTCACATCAACGCGCAGGACGGTGTGGGGATCGCCATGCTCAAGGACGTTCCGCAAAACGTACGGATTACTCTGCGGATCAAACCGGGCGCGGGCGTGAAGTACTTTGGCGTTACCTTTCGCGGGAAGGGGAATTACGAAGACGGCTGCGAGTTGAGGTTTGATCCGGGACGACGGCGAGCGCAGTACGGAGTGCCTGAGAACAGCGGCCTGGCCAAGGAATATGAAGGCGAATACATTGAGAACCTGGCCGGACTGGATGGTCCTTTTGTCCTGGACGTGATCGTCAAAGACGACATCGTCGATGCCTGCATTGACAACCGCCGGACGATCCTCAAGCGGCAGGCCGCACAAGGCGACCGTCTGTTCCTCTTCGCCAAACAAGGTGATGTTGTGTTCGAGGATATCTCGGTCCGGCCGCTGACTGCGTCGCCAATTGCCCAAGGCGCAGTGCCAGCAGTTTCTGCCGGCGGCACGGAGCAGGTCGCCAACATGGAGCAGTGCCGCCTCGCTCTCGACTCATTCTACGAAGCATCCAAGGCCAAGGATGTCGCGCGGTGCATTCGCCTGGGGCAGGCCATCCGCCGCTTCATGGCCCGCGACCCGGATTGGCCGATCTACCACCTGACCGCACCCATGGGCTGGATCTCCGATCCCAACGGTGCGATCTATTATCAGGGCAAGTATCACCTGTTCTATCAGCATAACCCGGTGGTAAAAGGAAACTTGGAGCGCTGGGGGCACGTCGTCAGCGAGGATCTTGTTCACTGGAAGGATTGGCCCATTGCCATCTGGGCCGATACTCCATTAGATAACCTCGGCGCACTCTCCGGCAACATTGTCATCGACGACCGCGGCATCCCCAACGCGCTATACACGGGTCATCGTGCACCGGGGCGCCATGACGATGCCCTCGGTGTTCGGGCACGCAGCACCGACGGCATGATCTCCTTCGGCGACAAGAAGGCGGTCATGGACAAGCCGCCTTATCCAGGCTCCCCATGCCACTGGGACGGCCAGACGTGGAAGGATGGCGACACGTGGTTTCAACTCTGCGGCGGCACATACGAGGGAGGCGGCGCGGCTGTGCTCTGGTCCTCGCCGGATCTGGAGCATTGGACCTTCCGCAACCGCATCTTCACATCGAAGAACTACGGGCCGTTCTGGGAGTTTCCCTATCTCGTGCCCTTCGGCGAGAAATACGTGCTGATGATCGGTGTCTGGCCGGTCCGCTATTGGGTGGGAACCTACGACAAGAAGACGATGACTTTCCGGCCGGATGACGAGGAACATCCTCACTTGCTCGACCACGCGAACCCTTACCACTGCATGAACCCCGGCATGATGGACGACAAAGGCCCCGGCGGCGCGCCGCGGCGGATTATCCATGCGTGCATGTTCGGCTTCTCGGACGAGTTGATGGCCACGCGCAGCAAGGAGGTCCCCAAGTGGACCGGTATGCACGTGCTGCCGCGCGTGATTAAGCTCGAAGGCGACCGGCTCTGGCAGGAGCCCGTGCCCGAACTGCAATCGCTGCGTGGCCGGCATACAGTACTTCGCGATCGGACGATCCCCGCAGGCAAGGCCGAGCGCGTCGATGGCTTCTCGTCGGACGCCTTCGAGGCAATCGCCGAGTTCGAGCCGGGCACGGCCAGGCGGTTCGGCTTGCGGCTAAGGCTTGCCGGCGACGGCCGCGAGTGCGTCGAGGTGTTCGTCGATCCGGCCGCAAACACGTTCGGCGCCAGGGGGCACTTCGGCGAGAAGACCGGCCCCGCCCACCTGAAACCCGGCGAGCCGGTTCGCATGCGCGTCTTCGTGGATCGGTCGATCGTCGAGGTCTACTTCAACGGCGAAACGCTCAGCCAGCGGTTCTTCGCCGATCCGAAATCGCTGGGCGTTGCCGCGTTCGCGGACGGCGGGCCTGCGTCTCTGAAATCGCTCGACCTTTGGCAGATGAACTCCATGTGGTTAGAGGCCGAAAGCGCGGCGGCGGGAACGGACAAGACGCCGGTAATTCGCTTGTCAGAAAGGCCCAAGCCCTGTAGAATCGTAAAGATCGCTGATGGTAGTCGTCCGTGAGCAGTTATTTGGGAATTGTCGGCTGAAAGCCAGGAGAACAACAGGAAAGGTAAATATGAGATGCTACAAGGATTCATGCGGTGGCAGGGGGTTCTTGTCATGACCCTCGCGCTGAACGCCAGTGGTTGC
>CAYXNI010000367.1:0-3226 GCA_964466285.1 uncultured Planctomycetota bacterium
TCGATGTCGTCGCCGCCCAGGTGCGTGTCGCCGTTCGTCGATTTCACCTCGAACACGCCCTCGCCGACTTCGAGAATCGAGATGTCGAACGTGCCTCCGCCGAAGTCGAACACCGCAATCTTCTCGTTCTTCTTCCTGTCCATGCCGTACGCCAGCGCCGCGGCGGTGGGCTCGTTGATGATGCGTTCGACCTCAAGGCCGGCGATCTGGCCGGCCTCCTTTGTCGCCTGGCGCTGCGAGTCGTTGAAATACGCCGGCACGGTGATCACGGCCTTCGTCACCGGCTCGCCGAGGTAATCCTCCGCCGCCTCCTTCAGGTTTCGCAGAATCATTGCCGAGATCTCCGGCGGCGTGTATTCCTTGTCCCGGATCCTCACCCGCACAAGCTCGTCGGGCGCGCCGACCACCTCGTATGAGACGATCTTCTCTTCGGAGCTCACCTCCCTGTGCCGCCGTCCCATGAACCGCTTGATCGAGTAGACGGTGTTCTTCGGGTTCGTGATGGATTGCCGCTTCGCCTTGTTACCCACCAGGCGCTCGGCAGACTCTGCGAAACCGACCACCGACGGCGTCAGCCGCGCGCCATCCAGGTTATTGATCACCTTCGGCTGGCCGGCTTCCATCACGGCAACTACAGAATTGGTCGTTCCCAAGTCGATCCCGATGATCTTGGACATCCCTGTCTCTCCTCAAAATGCCCGGTTTCCGAGCTGTCAGATTCGCTTCGCCATTCGCTCACGCCTGATTTCAGTATGGATATCAGCAAATCCCGTGCCCGAAGGCCGCCGGGCGCGGGGAATGTCAGATGGGCTTGGCAGCCAATGGTTTAGAAACTCGGCGTCTGGTTCTGGGGGATGGTGACGGGCGTTCTACCGGTCGAACCGGCCAAAATGACAGTGCCACACGGCCACGTTGTCAGCCTGGTTTCTTGGGCGGCTCGTTGAGCGCCGCTTCAAAGATGGCTCGCATGTCCGGTTCGGTCAACTGCTTGCCGATGCGGAGCAGACGGTCAATCTTGATCCTGGCAATATCCATCCGTTCTGCACGCGCCGCAGCGCGGTCCCGCGCGGACGCCTTTGCCGCCCTGATCTTCTCCGCCAATGCGAGGCCCGCCTCATAGGTTCTTTGATAGTCCTTCTTCTTTTGATCGTAGGCCAGGCGGTTATCGTCGATCTCGTCCTGCAGGACAAGGGATTGGCTTCGGTCCAGTTGCTCGCGGCGAAGCCGGTCACGCAGCACGACCCTGCGGCGGTCGAGGCGCTCCATTTCGTTGGTCAACTGTTTGAGCCTGAGCTCGGTGGCGTCCACCTGCTTCTGATATTGGGTCTTGATAGCCGCCTGGTCCTTCTCGCTCGCCTGCTTCTCCTTCACGATGTACTCGTCGTTGAGCTTCTTGAACAGGGCTATGGCTTCAGAGCTGGCCTTCACTTCGGCGACCGCGGGCTCCGTCGTCGAGCCTGCATCCGCCCAAAGCGGCGGAGGTTCCCGCCATTGGCCGTCAACCACGATATGCCCAAGCAGCAGGTGGGCCAGGTCAGCCACTTTCGAGTTCGGGTCCGCCGTCAAGCTCAACCGCGCCAACTGGTGAACTTCCGCGGTCAGTTCCTTCTGCTTGCACCAGTTCGCCAGTTCATACAGGCCGACGGCGTCGGTATCCTTTACCTCCGCCCGCTT
The DNA here is from genome assembly GCA_964466285.1 of uncultured Planctomycetota bacterium. GTDB lineage: Bacteria > Planctomycetota > PUPC01 > PUPC01 > PUPC01 > CAYXNI01. Next base: position 1,675 of record CAYXNI010000367.1, read on the forward strand.
GGCGAGATACTCGTCTCGGGTCTCATCGGCCGGGCCGGACACGAGCTTGACCGCCCGTACCTCCTCACGCTTCAACGCCAGAATTCCGCCCACGCTCTTGACCTGAAGCGATTCCACACGGCCGGTCACCGTAGAACCGTCATCAAGCTTGATCTCGTCAGTTCCGCTGTCGCCCAGAAGGACGTTGACAAACACGCCGCGATGTATCGTCCGGGCGCTCCCCTCGCTGGACAAAATCACCGCGTCCACCGTGCCGTCGACCTGCCCCCCGTTCGCCAGCAACACAGTATCCGCCGCTACGGGCGACGCCAGACACCACACCGCCGCAACGCACAAGAGAACCTTGGCCGTCATAGCCGCTTCCCCTCCTGCTCGCCAGCCTGCGCCTCTGATCAGTCGCTCACCGCCTTGTCGAACTCAGCCCGCATGTCTGCCTCGGACAACTGCCTGCCAAGGCGGAGCAGGCGCTCTATCTTCAGTCTTGCCACGTCCACTCGCCCAAATCGAGCCTGGGCCCGGCTTGCCGCCACGCCTTTGACTGACCTGATCTTATCCGCCATGGCCAGCCAGGACGCGTAGGTCCGCTCGTACTCCCTCTTCTTACTACCGTAGTCCCGCCTGGTGTTGTTGTAATCGTTCAGCAAGTTCTGCCTTCTCGCTGCATCGAGTTCGACGCGGATCTGTTCGTTCAACTCAGGTATCCGGGCGTCGAGCCGATCCATCTCGTCCTTGGCCTGTTTCAGTTTGACCTGAACAGCTTCGACGTCTTTCTGATAGGCGTTCTTCACCGCCTCATGATCCCTTTCAGCCGCCTCTCTGGCCTTGTTGTTCTACTCATCGCACAACCCCTTGTAGAGCTCCACGGTCTCAGGGCTGATTGTTGCGGGCGGTGGCTCCTCGGACTGCGTGGTGGCGGCCGCGGGCGCGGTGGTCGATCCGGCAACCGGCGTGGGAGGCTCTTCCCATTGACCGTCCACCAGTACGTGCCCGAGCAACTGGTGGGCCAAGTCGGCCACTTTTGAATTCGGGTCCGTCTTCAGGCTCAACCGCGCGAGGTTGTAGGCCTCAGGGAGAAGGGTGTTCTGCTTGCACCAATTCGCCAGCTCATACAGGCCCTCCGCGTCATTGCCCTTTACCGCGGCTCGCTTCTTGAAATACTCCTTTCGCGTCTCGTCCATCTTGCCGGGGACGACCGCAACAGTCCGCAATTCGCCGCGCTTGAACGTGAGGATTCCACCGACGCTCTTGATCTGAAGGGATTCAACGCGCCCGCTCGCCGTGACGCCGCCTTCAAGCTTGACTACGTCGGCCCCGCGGTCGCTCAGCGAGATGTCCGAGAACGCGCCCCGTTGTATCGTTCGGGTCTTCCCCTCACTGCTGAAGACGATGGTGTCGACCGAGCCCTCCACCCTGCCTTCGTTGGCCAGCAGCACGGTATCCGCCGCGGCCGAAAGCGCCACGCACCCTAACACCATGACACCGAGGATGATGAGCTTGGCTTTCATGACTGCGTGAGTCCTCCTGTCCTGTGCCCGGCGCGAGGCCGGACTGC
>CAYXNI010000368.1:0-3218 GCA_964466285.1 uncultured Planctomycetota bacterium
GGCCCATCTCCGACGGCATCATCGCCCGGTGCTACACGCAGGAAGAAATGGAAGACCTGGAGGCCTATGCCGTGGCGCGCGGGGTGACCATCGTGCCCGAGTTGGAAACCCCGGGGCACTACGGCGCGATGGCCAGGTCGAGGCCCGACATCTTTAAGGGTCCCGGGTGCATGCCGATGGCCAGCGAGAAGCTGTACGAGGCCCTCGACAAGCTTGTGGGTGAGATGTGCTCCATCTTCAAGGCATCACCCTACTTCCACATCGGCGGCGACGAGTGCAACTTTGACGGCGTCTGCAACACGCCTGAGGCGAAGGAGTACATGTCAAAGCATACGCTCCCCCAAGACGACCATCCGCTGCTCGACGCCTGGCAAGTCTACATCATGCATATCATCCGCATGAAGCAGCTTTGCGCCAAGTACGGCAAGATCGCGATCGCGTGGGAGGGCATCCCCGGCGACAAGCGCCTCAAGGACGATCTCATCGTCATGACGTGGCGTAACCCCAAGTACGCCGCCGGGAAGGAGCAAGCCGGCTGGAACGTAATCACGGTTCCCTGGGGCGCGGGGCCGATCACCAAGTGGAACATGTATCTTGCGAACGGGCACCTCTACAAGCGCACCACCAACGTGCTCGGCGCCCAGAGGCCGATGTGGCAGATGAGCGAATATTCCATGTTGGGGTGGTACGTGCCGGTGCTGTGCGAACGCCAGGAGCGAACGTGGGGGCCCGACAACGAGATCGCCGACGAAGGCACGTACCGGGAGCGCATGGCGAGGTCCACCGAGCGCATGTTCAACGTGGCTGCTCCGGTCAAGGTCGTTGCCGAAGTGGCTGAGGGCGGCAGGATCCTGGGGGTGTTGAACGGCTTGCAGGGCTGGATCGGCTACTCCGGCGCGCTGACCGTCAAGCTTGAGGCCCCGTTCCCCTCCGAGGGCAAGATTCACTACATGTTGGACGGAACGGATCCGACGCCGCAATCGCCCGTCTACACCAAGCCGCTGGCCATGGAGCGGAACTTCGTCCTGAAGGCGGCCCTGTTCGACGGCGGCCGCATGCTGGGCTCGTGCAACCGGGTGAAGTATGTGTGGCAGGACATTGCCGGGTGGATCACGGAATACCAGATGGCCGCTCCTTACACGAAGGACAACCTGCCGGGCACGAAGCTCTTTGACATCCCGTTCGAACCCGAAACGAACGGCAAGGTGGAATGGAAGCTCTGGAAGGGTTCTGGCACGAGGCCATGGATGTGCGACTTGAGCCCCCGCGGCGATAACCGCTGCGGTTATCTGCGCACGCAGATCTGGTCGCCCAAGGCCCAGGACGCCATGCTCCTGGTCGCCGGCGCCGGCAGCGTGAAGGTGTGGTTGAACGACAACGTGGTCGATCAGGTCAACAAGGTCCAGTCCTACAATGACCCGCCGCACAAGGTGAACGTCGCTTTGAAAGAAGGCTGGAATTCGCTTATGCTCAAGGTGACGAAGAACAGCGGGGGGGATTGGGGCGCGCTGGTGCGTGTGGTGTCTGCCGGCGGGAAGAACCTGGACGGGCTGAAGTTCAAAGCCGAGTGACCGGCAAGCCGCAAGCGGCGATGATAGTAGTAAGTCAAACTGGTGTTGGTCTGGAGTGACGGACAATATGAAGGGGCTGATCAAGAAAACACAATCTTTAGGGTTGAAGAGCTTCCCCATCAGCTTCTGGAGCTATACGAATCTTGGCGAACACGAAGAGCACATGACTGAAGCCGAGGTCGAGTCCTGGGCGGATGCGGGCTTTACCGTGCCGCAGAGTCCCGGCTTCGATCCGAACGATCCAGCCCAGAAAGCCCGCATCGTCAAGCTCCTCGACTGGGCGCACAAACGAGGGATGAAGCTGATCGTGTGCGATCCACGTACCTATGCCAGGAAGGGGCCGGACGGGAAACCGGCCCCGGACTACGCGGATGGCGTCAAGGCCGCGGTCGCCGACTTCGGCAAGCACCCGGGTTTGCTGGGATTTCACGTGGGAGACGAGCCCGACGCGCACATGAAAGAGGCTTTCTTCGCATGCTACAAAATCCAGAAGAAGATCGCGCCGCACCTGCACCCGTTCGCCAACCTTCTTCCGCACTTTCCCGGGATTGAAGTGCGAGCGGGCACGGATTCCTGGCCCAAGTACCTGGACGAGTACGTGAAGAAGTCCAACGCCGACATCCTCGGCTACGATTGCTATGCCCAGATGAATCCCGGAGATGGCGGCTGGCACGATTACTACCGGAACCTGCGCCTTTACCGGGAAGCGTCCCTGAGAAACGGGGTTCCGTTCTGGAACACCGTCCTGTCCGTCGGTCATTTCAAGTATCGGTGTCCGAACCAGGACGAGATTCGGTGGCAGTTCAACACATCCATCGCCGCGGGCGCCAACGGGATTTCATGGTTCTTCTATTACATGCGGCAGCCGGAGGCCAACTTCAGGATGTCTCCTGTGGACGAACACTGGAACAGAACGCAGACCTACGATGACATCCGTCGCGTCCAGAAAAGTTTCCACCGGCGCTACGGGGACCTGTTCAACCGGGTCGTGTGTACAAGCGTCTCGTTCTTCCCCAATGCCTATGGCGGCGGCGATGTCTTCAAGCCGAACGAGATCGTCGCCGACATCCGGCCGGATTGCAGCAACACCCACCCGATCCTCATGGGGGAGTTCGCAGACCTCGAAGGAAGACGCTATGTCATGTTTGTCAACAACAGCATGACGGAGAGCGAGCGCGTGAAGATCACGTTTCGGAAGAATGCACGGTTGTTCTCGTGGGACTGGCACGGCCGTGAATACGAAGGCGCCGCCTACTGTGCGGACGGTTCCGGACCGGAAGGTGACGGCATCGCGGTCTGGCACTGGTTGGCACCCGGCCAGGAGGCGGTGTACAGGGTCGAGATCGGCAAGTGAGAAGAATGCAGTTATGGTCCGAGCTTTCTTAGGATGGACATGAAAAGGAGTACGTCGATGAGCCGAAGAGTGATTGGGCTGTTGTCGTTGCTGGCGTTGGTCATATCGTTTGCGTGTATTCCTGCAAACGCCGACAACCCGCTCAAGCTGCTGCCGACGCCGAAGGTGCTGAAGGTCGAGGGCGGACAGATTCCGCTCACGGCGGAGAGCCGGATCGTGGCGACGGACCCGAAGCTGAAGCCGCTGGCGGCCATCCTGTCCGATGAGATCTGGATGATCACTGATCTCAGGCT
>CAYXNI010000369.1:0-3218 GCA_964466285.1 uncultured Planctomycetota bacterium
CGGTCAGGATGGCGGCGGCGGAGTCCTCGGCCACGTCGAGGCCGGGGCAGGCGGCGAGGCGGGCCTGCATCGTGCGCTCGTACAGCAGGCGGTCGACCTGCGCTCGTGGCGAATGGACCGCCGGGCCTTTCTTGACGTTGAGCATCCTGAACTGGATGGCCGTCTCGTCGGTGACCTTGGCCATTTCGCCCCCGAGGGCGTCGACCTCGCGGACGAGCTGGCCCTTGGCCAGGCCGCCGACCGCGGGATTGCAGGACATGCGCCCGATGCTCGACCGGTTGAGCGTGATGAGGAGCGTATGCGCGCCCATGCGCGCGGCCGCCAGCGCCGCTTCACAGCCGGCATGTCCGCCGCCGATGACGATGATGTCGTATTGAGGTCGCATGCCCGAGCCGGTGACCAATAGTCGGTGATCAGTGATCAGCAAGCAGTGGCAGGCGACCGGTGGCGCCGCTGGTCACTGGTCACGCCTCACCCATGACCGAAGATCCTGGACAGTCTCAGAATGTCATTGCCGGTCACGTATAGCATGAGGAGGATGAGCAACGTCATCCCTGCGTACATGAGCCAGGCCATCACGCGCTCGGACAGGGGCTTGCGGCGCACTTTTTCGACCGCGAGAAAGGCAAGGTGACCGCCGTCGAGGACGGGGAAGGGCACGAGGTTGATCACGCCGAGGTTCACGGTGATGAGTACGAGGAAATCGATGAACCGCGTGAAGCCGGCCTGGGCCTCGTAGCGGGTTGCAGTGAGAATCATGACGGGGCCTGACATAACCTTGAGCGAGATCTGAGCGGTGACGAGCAGCCACAGTCCGCGAGCCGCGAAGTCTATCCACTCCACCGTTTCGGCCGCCGCCTGCCGCAGCGCCGCGAAAAGATGTCCCGACGGTACAACGCGGACCATGTCGAGACTGGGGTTCAACGCAAGTTGCCCAACGCGCGATTCGATCACGGGGACGGAGGCGGCGTGTTCCTGACCGTCTTGCAGGAAAGTGACCTCGACCGTCGACTCGGCCCGCAGGCGTAGGAACTGGATCTGATCCGTTCCGGCGAGCTTCGTGGGTTCCCTGTCGGACTCAGTGTCCTGAATGCTGACAAGCGTGGCACCGGGCTTGATGCCGGCTTCCTGGGCTTTGCTGCCCGGCAGGAAGCCCTCGACCACGGGATTCGCGTCGGACGCAATCCCCAGGACATCGCCCACGTCGTCGCCTTCCTCAACGGCCAGCGTGAGCGTGGCCGGGCTCGTCTGGCCGTTCGCGAGGAGCTTCAAGCGGATCTCGCCGGGCGCGGCGTCAAGGATGCGACGGGAGAACTCGGGCCAATTGGCGACCGGTTCGTCATTGACGGTCAGAATCCTGTCGCCGGGCTTCAGGCCGGCCCGGGCGGCGGGAAACCCAGGACGGACGGTCTGCACGGTTGCGGGGCGGTTGGCGACAATGCCCAGCCCCGAGTAGCCCTCACTCGCGACGGCAACGGTTGCGGTCCTGGTCTCTCCGTCCGGCAGTTCAAATGTAATGGGCACGCTCTGGTCGGGCCGCTCCTCGATTGCGTTGACCACGTCCGCCCAATCATGAACTTTCTGCGCGGCGACTTGAAGTATGCGGGAGTTCCGCACGATGCCTGTCTGGACGGCGGGGCTGTCTTGGGGGACGTATCCGACGCGGGTGGTCAGATACCCCTGGGCCCCTCCGACGGGCCGTGCGCCAATCCCGATGCGGCCATCGGTGTTAGTGGTGAGATCGAAGACCTTCTCCTTGCCATCGCGTTCGACGCGGAGAGCGATGCTGCCGATGTAATTCTTGAGCGGGGCGTTAAGAAGGACCTGGCGCCAGAACCGGATTTGCTTCCATGTGGTTCCGGTCTGCATGCGGATGCCGGTGATCAGGTCTCCACGCCTGAGGCCGACGTTCCAAGCGGGCTCGCCGGGCGCCACGAAGTCGATCCGTGAGCTGGGCCGCTCCGCGCCCGCGAGGAACTCGCCGAAGAGCAGGGGAAGGGCAACAAGAACGCTCATCATGGGCCCGGCCACCACCACCCAGGCTCGCTGCCACGGGGGCTTCGCCGGGAATTCATCGGGCGCGCCCGTGCTCTGCTCGTCTCCCTCGCCCCCGGCCATCTTGACGTAGCCGCCGAACGGGATGGCGCAGAGGCAATAGTCGGTCCCGCACGTGCGCTTAAGCGGGTCCTTGTGGTCGCTGTTCTTGTTGGTACCGACGAGCCGCGGACCGAACCCGATGGCGAACCGGACGACGCGGATGCCGACGCTCTTGGCGGCAAGGAAATGCCCGAGTTCGTGAATGAAGATGAGGAACCCGAACCCGATGACTACGAGGGCCCAGTAGCCGATTTGATCCACCATTCTTACCTCAACAGGAGTCGGTTCGAACGAGCGTGTTTGTCTATGCGGGCTTGGCGATCGCCCCCGCTTTTTCCCGTGCCCACCGGTCGGCTTCTAGCACGTCGTCCAGAGAGGACGGGTGCGTGACGTTGTGCGAGTCCATCACCTGCACCACAATGCGGGTGATGTCGCAGAACCGGATGCAGCGGTTCAGAAAGAGATCGACGGCGACCTCGTTGGCGGCGTTGAGGACGGCGCCTGCAGTGCCGCCTTCCGATGCTGCACGCCACCCGAGCAACAGACCGGGGAAGCGGGCGGTGTCGGGGTATTCGAACGTCAGCGACTTCAGGCCCGCGAGGTCAAGCCGCGGGGCGAAGCCGGGCAGCCGCTCCGGATACGTGAGCGCATACTGGATCGGAACGCGCATGTCGGGCAGGCCGAGTTGAGCGACGGTCGAGCCGTCCTTGAACTCGACCATCGAGTGCACAACGGACTGCGGGTGTACGAGCACGTCGATGTCGTCGGGCGCGATTCCGAACAGCCAGTGGGCTTCGAGGATTTCGAGCGCTTTGTTGGTCAGCGTGGCCGAGTCGACGGTTACCTTTGCGCCCATGTTCCAGGTTGGGTGGCGCAGGGCCATTTCGGGCGTGGCCCGTTCGAGGTCCGCCGCGGTGAACGTACGAAAGGGGCCGCCGGAGGCCGTCAGGATGAGCCGTTGGACCTCGTCACGGCCGCCGGCGCGCAAGCACTGGTGAATGGCACTGTGCTCGCTGTCGATGGGGATGACCTCCACGCCCTTCTGCGCGGCGAGCCGTGTGAGCAGCTCGCCGGCCATGACCATCGACTCCTTGTTCGCCAGGGCCAGGGTCTTTCTGGCG
>CAYXNI010000370.1:0-3212 GCA_964466285.1 uncultured Planctomycetota bacterium
AGCCAGGGCCAACGCCAGTTCAAATTCCTCGGTGGATTGTTTCTACACCGGCGCAGTGGCGTTCGTCATCGAGTTCTCCTCTCCATCCTCTCTATCCCCGCCACGACACGGGTCGCTATCGTGCCTCGTATGCCCGCACCTCGACAATGTGTACGCCCTGATTGTTGCTGTTCTTCAGCATGTTCACCCGGATATACCTCGCGGCTGTCGGCTTGAACGTGTGTTTGTAGCCCTTCTCATCGGCCGCCGCGGTATTGCCCGAAGCATCCACCAGCACAGCCCACTTCTCGCCGTCGATGGAACCCTCGATGGTGTACTGGTAGTAACGGCCGTCGCCCCAAAAGGTGTAGAGGTGGATCTCCTTCAGGTTCGCGGTTTTCTCCAGGTCCACCATCCACCATTGTGGATACGGCGCAGAGCCCCAGAATGTGGGATCGAACGCCGACTTGACCTCGACCATGCCGTCCACGGCGAATTCCGGGACCTCTCCACTGCCCGTCCGCGAGGCCGTCGCCGGCTTGCCGGTGGTCAGGTTTTCCTCGACGTTGGCGAGCGTGTACTTTTCCTGGAAGATGCGCCCGAGCGGCTTGTCCGCGGCGTCAAAGTACTGCGCCGTGACCGTCGTGGTCTTGTCCAGGACGACCGGCTTCGCATAGGCCGGGGAGTTTGTCACGGGTACGCCGCTGCATTCCGGGCCGGAACCGGCAGGCGCCGGGTCGAGCGTGTAGCGGATCGTCCCGGCTTTCACACTCGGTTCGAACGCGACCGCGACCGTCTTGCCGAAGAAGAGGCCGGGGACCTTGATCTTCGCCAGTCCATCTACCTTCACCGCGAACGGCTGGTACTGGTACGTGTAGCTCCACGGGATGCCGCCTTCCAGCTTGCCGCCCCATTCACGCCGCGCCTTGACCGTGGTCGTATCAGTGATCTTCAGCGGACCGTCGTAGAGCGCCGACTTCTCCGTCGGGTCGGTGCCGTCGAGCGTGTAGCGGATACGGTCCTTCTTGTCGGGCGGAATCAGTTCAACCTTGACCTCCCCATAGAAGACGGCCTGTTCCGGATCGGCGAGCCCCTCGGACTTGGCGGTGATCCGGCTTGCCGACTCGTGCAGTACAAACGCCTCGTACGGTGCGGGCTCCGCACTCTTCGGGTCCTTCTCTCTGCGATAGAGAGACACGACCTTCGGATAGTCCCACTTCTCCTTCTGATTTTCCCGCACGACAACGTCCACGCCTTCAATCGCCTTCACAAGGGGCCGCGACTTCGGCAGGTACAGTACGATCCGTTTCGGGGACGTTCGGGCGGGCTTCACAATGTCCACCTCCACGCCGCGGTCCGTGCCCCGCGCAACGAACGAGAACTCGCCGAAGTCCGTGGAGACCCTTTCCGCACGGATCTCGCGTCCCTTCTCCAGCCACCAGTCGGGCACGGCGCTCAGGAGATGCAGCTCATCGCCCCGCTCGTCCACGAGCATATGCCGGAGCATAAGCGCATAATTGACGCTTCCCCACGTGTGCGGAATCGTTTCATTATTGGCATACCGCCTCTCGTAGAAAATGAGTTCCGCGAAGGCATGCGCCGAGCTCGTGTGCAGAAGATACCAGTAGAAGTCCTTGATTGCCTGTTCGCAATAGTCCCCCTGCCTGATGGTGGACATGATGTTGAAGGCGCCCATGTAGCCATGGATAATCCCTTTGCCGCGCTCCCATTGGATCAGCCCCTCTTTGAACCCGCCTTCGAACTCGTCATGCACAAAGTTGATCGTGCCTGCGACGCGGGGATCCTTCGGGTCGAAGAGCTCCATCGGCCAGAGCGTCTCGGTGTTGCCCCAGGAGGTGCCATCCTTTTCCCAACTGGGCGGGAAGTAGGCAACGCCGGTTTTCTTGTGCGCCTCGTCAATGGCCTTCCGGTAGTCCGCGGCGTCTTTCAGCATCTCCTCGGCTTCTTCGGTCTTGCCGAGTGACTGCGCCACTTCTGCGGCGCACAAGAGCCCGCGCAGGTTCCACAGGTCGTAGCCAACGATGTGGTGCTGCCCGTCCCAGAGGTTCTCTCCGTCAGCCGGCGCATTGGGAAGCAGACCGGGAAGCTTGTTCTCCGGCTTCTTGCGGGTTTTCATGATCCATTCCGCGGCCCTTTTCAGCCTGGGATAGTTCGCCGTCATCCACGGCTTGTTGTCGGACATTTTGAAACACCGCCAGATGGACCACATCGCCTGGCCGTTGCCGTCATACTGGGGCCCCTGCTGGCCGTCGTAGGCGCAGTCGAAACTGCCGTCCGCCTGCTGCCATGCGAACATGTAGTCGAAGCCCTTCCAGACGACGTCCCACATGCCCATTTCCGCATAGTGCACTTCCATGTAAGCGGCGTCGCGCATCCAGTAGTTGTCCCAGAAGCCTTCCCCTGGGCGAAACTTTCCGCGATCATTGGAGATCAACTGGTAGGCAAGCGCCGCCCAGAAGGCGTCGGTTACCTTCTGGTCGGGGACTTCTATGCGCGGGGCCTTGTCTCGAATGTCCTGCCAGTATTGAATCGTGCGAGCCAGCCAGAGGTCCGCATCTTCGTCGTCGAAGTTCCCCCCTGCCCCGATGGGCTTCCGGAACACTCCCCTGGCGGTTGCCCCGGGGGCCAGGGCCCATGTGAAGGTCTTGTCGGCAATGCTCGCCTTGGCCTCAACAGGTTGCTTGCCGGTATTGGTCGCTTTGACCATGACCCACAGCAGGTACTTCTCACCATCGACCGGCCAGTCATAGGCCTTTCGCCAATCTCTTGCCGTTGGCAGCGGGCTGACCCAGATGGTCGAGTCATAGGCCACATCGCCTTCCTTCGTCCTGAGCACGGTTATCGGCATCCAGCCGTTCAGCAGCGTCTTCTTGCAGTCCGCCGTGATCGGCTTCAGCTCCGGCCCGACCTTGATCTGGACTCCATCGAACGTGTTGTCCGGATTGATTCGCACTCCCGTGTCGTAGTCCTTGAGCCCGACGACCGACCGGGAGTTTGAGAAGTAGTCGAAGGGCTGTTCGGCCTTGGCAGGGGCAACGAGAATCAGGACAGCAGAGATTGCCGCGATGAACCCCATGACACGGACCCACTGGCTCGTTTGCCTCATCGCGTTCCCTTTCTTGCAAGGCGCCCCGCGGCATCGGCGAGCACTCGCTCACCGCTCGCGCCATTCCTTTTCGCTTGGCTGCGGCCATTGCGGCCACGGCCTGGCC
>CAYXNI010000371.1:0-3208 GCA_964466285.1 uncultured Planctomycetota bacterium
TCCGAGAAGGCCAGGGAGTCGCCGCACAGGTTCTGCTCAACCTCGGCCTCAAGCTCGAAACCGTGCGCGAAGAAGTCCATTCATTCCTCGGCACCGCAGACCTGCTCCCCAGCGACCAGCAGGCGCCCCCCGTCCCCGGCACCGGCAACAAGAAACAGAGGTCGGACACCCCCGCCCTCGATCAGTTCGGCCGCGACCTCACACAGCTCGCGCAGGAAGGCGCCCTCGACCCCGTGATCGGCCGCGAACGCGAGATCCGCCGGCTCACCCAGGTGCTTTCCCGCCGCACGAAAAACAACCCCGTTCTCCTCGGAGAAGCCGGCGTCGGCAAGACCGCCATCGTCGAGGGCTTTGCCCAGCAGGTCGTCGCCGGCGAAGTGCCCGAACTCCTCCGAAACAAGCGCATCGTCGTGCTCGACCTCGCCCTGATGGTCGCCGGCACCAAATACCGCGGACAGTTCGAAGAGCGCATCAAAGCGGTCATGACCGAAGTCCGCCGCAGCCGCAACATCATCCTGTTCATCGACGAGCTGCACACCCTCGTCGGCGCCGGCGGCGCCGAGGGCGCCATCGACGCCTCCAACGTCCTCAAGCCGGCGCTCTCCCGCGGCGAAATCCAGTGCATCGGCGCCACCACCCTCGACGAATACCGCAAACACATCGAAAAAGACGGGGCGCTCGAACGGCGCTTTCAGACCATCATGGTCGACCCTCCAAGCAAGGACGAGACCGTCCAGATCCTTCAGGGCCTCCGCGACAAGTACGAAGCCCACCACCACGTCAAGATCACCGACGAGGCCATTCGCCAGGCCGTCGAGTTGTCCACCCGTTACATCACCGGGCGCTACCTGCCCGACAAGGCCATTGACGTGATCGACGAGGCCGGCGCAAAAGTACGCATGGCCGCCACGACCAAGCCGCCGAACCTGAAAGACCTCGAACAAGAGGTCGAACGCATCACGGCGGAAAAGGAAACCGCCGTCGCCGTTCAGGATTTCGAGCGCGCCGCCCAGCTCAAACGTGACGCCGACAAGCTCAGGGCCCGCAAGGAGGCCGAGCTCGTAAAATGGCGGGAGACCAACCACGAACGCGAGGGCGTCGTCGACGAGGAAGTTGTCGCCGAGGTCGTCTCCCTCATGACCGGCGTACCCCTTCAGCGTCTCGCCACCGAAGAGGCCGAGCGGCTGCTCCGCATGGAGCAAGAGATCCACAAGCGCGTCGTCAGCCAGCACGAGGCCATCAGCGCCATCGCACGGTCCGTCCGCCGGTCCCGAAGCGGCCTCAAAGACCCCAAGCGCCCCGTAGGCTCGTTCATCTTCCTCGGCCCCACCGGCGTCGGCAAGACGCTCCTCGCCCGGGCGCTCGCCGAGTTCATGTTCGGCGACGAAGACGCCCTCATACAGATCGACATGTCCGAGTACATGGAAAAACACAACACCTCCCGCCTCATCGGGGCTCCCCCGGGCTACGTGGGCTACGAAGAGGGCGGCCAACTCACCGAGAAAATCCGCCGCCGCCCGTACGCCGTCGTGCTGCTCGACGAGATCGAGAAGGCGCATCCCGACATCTTCAACATGCTCCTCCAGATCATGGAAGAAGGCCGGCTAACTGACAGCTTCGGCCGCCACGTCGACTTCCGGAACACCGTCCTGATCATGACCTCGAACATCGGCGCAAACGTCATCAGGAACCAGGTGCCTCTCGGGTTTGGCAAGGCCACCGAAGAGGCCAGCTACGAACGAATGAAAGAACGCCTGCTCAAGGAGGTCGAGCGCCACTTCCGGCCCGAATTCATCAACCGCCTGGATGACATCATCGTGTTCCAGGTGCTGACCCGTGACGACATGGCCAAGGTGGCCGAGCTCGAGCTCAAGAGCGTCCGGGACCGCCTGACCGACCGGGGCGTGACGATCGAGCTCTCCGAAGAAGCCAAGAAGTTCATCATCGACAAGGGCTTCGATCCCGAACTCGGGGCACGCCCGATCAAGCGCTGCATCGAGCGGCTCATCGAAGACCCCCTCTCCCAGGAACTCCTGTCCGGCCGCTTCAAGGAGGCCAAGTGCATTGAGATCGTCGTGAACGGCGACCACCTCGAGTTCGTCGAAAAGGAACCGGTAGTTGTCTCAGCCGACGAACCCGCACGAAAGTCCTGAAAGCCCGTCCCCTGAAAGTCCGTCTGCTTTCCTTGACATCTGCGCAATCCAGTGCTATACTTGCGCGAATCCGGGCCTTGAGCGGCCCGATCCTTGTTGGCGAGGCTTGTGGGCCACCGCACTGTAAGTTGAAAGGGGCCTGAGAGACGATCGTACAAAGGGAGGGCTTGGCGAGGCTTACACCTGTCCCCTCGGGTTGATTCGCTGCCACTCCCCCAATTACGTCGTTTTCTGAGCTTGTCACTTGAGCGGTTTTATACCCGACGACATCATCAACCGGGTTCGTGATTCCATCGACGTGGTGGAGTTAGTATCCCGGTACCTTTCGCTGAACAAGACGGGAGCAAACTTCAAGGCGCTCTGCCCATTCCATAAGGAGAAGACTCCCTCGTTTATCGTCTCACCCAACCGGCAGTCGTTCCATTGCTTCGGTTGTGGCAAGGGGGGCAATGTGTTCATGTTCGTCATGGAGATGGAACGCGTCTCATTCCCCGAGGCCGTCCGCTCCCTCGCCAAGCAGGCCGGGATCGACATCCCGGAGGCCCGCCGCCCCACCGAACCGGAGTTCCAGGAGAACGAACGGGCAACCCTTTACGAGGCCAATCGACGCGCCGCGGACTTCTTCGCACGCAACCTCGCCGGCCCCGCCGGGGAAAAGGCCCGCCAATACGTCACCAGCCGAGCCATATCCGACGACATGGTCCAACGCTGCCAGCTGGGATACTCTCCGGACTCGTGGGACGCCCTCCTCCGGGCCGCCCGGCCCGCAGGCATCGTCCCCGAAACACTCCTCAAGGCCGGCCTCGCCATCAAGCGTGACGACGGCTCTGGCTACTACGACCGGTTCCGCAACCGCCTCATGTTCCCCATCTTCGACACACAGGACCGCGTCATCGGTTTCGGAGCGCGGGCGCTCGCTGACGGCGACGACGTGAAGTACATCAACACCCCCGAAACCCCGCTCTTCAGCAAGGGCCGCAACCTCTACGGTCTCAACTGGGCGCGAAAAGCGATCATCGACGCCAGCCGCGCCGCCGTCGTCGAAGGCTATACCG
>CAYXNI010000372.1:0-3192 GCA_964466285.1 uncultured Planctomycetota bacterium
CACGGCGCCCGAAACCCGGTTCGGCTACGTCCAGCGTGGCCGCCGCATTCCGTGCATCAAAGGAGCGAGGGCTTTTGAGGTGCGCCGGTTCGCGGAGAAACCCAACCTTGCCGCCGCCAAGCGCATGGTCTGGTCGGGCGACTACTACTGGAACAGCGGCAACTTCGTCTGGCGCGCGGACGTCATCCTCGCGGAGATCCAGAAGCACGCCCCTGCGCTCCACGCGGCCGTCGAGCGCATCCGGCCGGCCCTCGGCACCAGCCGCGCCGCCCGCGCCATCCGAACGGAATATGAGAAGCTGCCGAGGATATCCATCGATTATGCCGTGATGGAAAGAGCCCGCGACGTGGCCGTGATCGAGGCGGAGTTTGACTGGGACGACGTCGGATCGTGGACTTCGCTCGAGCGGCACCACCGGCAGGACGACGCGGGCAACACCTGCCTCGGCAGGAACACGCTGATGATGGACAGCTCCGGCTGCATCGTGTCCACCGGCGAAGAGCACCTCGTCGCCGCGCTGGGGCTCCGCGACGTCATCATCGTCCACACCGCCGACGCCACCCTTGTCTGCCCGAAAGACCGCGCCGGCGACGTGAAGAAGCTGGTCGATGAACTCATGAAGCGAAGATTAGACAGGTTATTGTGAGGCGCACGTGAGCATCCTGGGCGTCGATTTCGGACTCAAGCGGTTCGGCATCGCGTTCTCCAACGACAGTGCGACCATTGCCTTCCCCGGCTCCGTCGTTACCGGCACCGAGGCGGAGTGCATCCGCCGCATCGCAAAGGAAGCCGAGGCTCACCGAGCGGCCGAGATCGTCGTCGGCCTGCCAAAGAACATGAACGGGACCGATGGCGATATGAGCAACCGGGTGAAGGCGTTCGCCGTGAAGCTCCGCCAGGCCACGCCCGCCAAGGTCGTCACGTGGGACGAGCGCCTGACCTCTGTCCAGGCAACTCGCGCCATGTGCCGCGGCGACCTCTCCCGGAAGCAGCGAAAGGCACGCGTCGATTCCATGGCGGCCCAGCTCATGCTCCAGAGCTACCTTGACTCCAAGTCCAAGCCGCCGCAGGAAGTCCCGCCCGGCGAGGACGGGCCATGAGGCGAGCCCGTCCCGGTTCTCCCCGATGCCGATGAAGACCGGAAGTCGTCAGGGCAGCCACATGGGGCTGCTCCTACAAGCCCCGCAAGTCTGAACGTTAAACCTTCAACTTTAGACTTTAAACTCGCCCTTTGCTACTTCGTCAGCGGTTTTCCGTCGAGCGGCGGCGTCAGCTTGCCGAGGTCAAGACCGTAGCGCTCAAGGATCGTGGGCGTGATGTCCGCGCGCGTGCCTGCCTTCCCCACCTGCTTGTCGTTCGTGGCGAGGAAGACGAACGGCGCGTTATCGTGAGAGCGCTTTCCCTCGTCGAACCCGTGGTCGGCCGTCACGTATATGAGCGTCTTGTCGGCCAGGCCAAGCTCTTTCACCTTGTCCATGATCTTGCCGGTCCAATTGTCGTTCGAGATCAGCGCTCCGTTGTACGCCTTCGAGTTCTCGCCAGCGGCGTGGCCCTTCTGGTCCACCTCGGCGAAGTGGACGAAAAAGATGAACGGCTTGTCCTTGTACTTGTCCAGCATTTCGAGGGCCTTCGTCCCGACCTTCTCGTCCTGTATAAGTCCGAACTCCCAGACGTCCACGTTCTTGTGCGTGTAGTAATAGGGCGATCCCCCGGCCAGCCGGTACTTGACGCCGTCCTCCTCGATGATCTTTCCCTGTGCCGCCTTGCCCTCGGCTTCCTTGGCGTCCAGGCGAACCTTCTTCGGCGGGTCGATCTCGCCGACGTTATTCTTCTTCGCGATCACCGCGACCGTCGCGATCTCGTCCTTCCCGAAGTGCGCCCGCAGCCGCTCGAAAACCGTCAGCCCCTCGGGGATCGGCTGGAAGCGGCCGTTGCTGTACACGCCGGTGACCTGCGGGCCGCAGCCGGTCAGGATTTCGGTCCAGCCGGCCTTGGTGTCCGTGACGCCCTTGACGTCGATGTTCACCATGGCACCATCGGCGGCCAGCCTCTTAAGGTTCGGCAGTTCGCCCTTCTCCAGGCACTCGTTCACGTGATCCCGCTGGGCGCCGTCCCATCCGATGAGGATCACGTTGACCGGCGGCTTCTCGGCGGCCCGGACGGCCGGCACGAGCAGCCCGCACATCAACCCCAGAATCACAAACCACGCAAGCCATCTCTTCATGTGATTCTCCTTAACCTCTCTGCGCGACATGAATGATCGCGCATTATACGCCACATCCGTCGGTTTCCAACGGATTTCCTGCCCGGCCATGGCATTTGACCGTGCCTCTTACGCCTGCCCGTCTTTGAGGCCGGATCACCGGGCGCCGGGCGCTCTCTTCACGGCATCCAGCCCTGCCTGAACTTCCGGCGCTTCTTGTCCTTCGCCTTGCGGGGCTGCTGGGTGGCCGAGTTCGGCTCGATGCCCTTGATCGACTCGATGCGGTCGCGCAGCTCGGCCGCCCGCTCGAAGTCGAGCCGGTCCGCCGCCTGGTACATCTCCTCCTCAAGCTCGCGGAGCTGCTCCTCCGTCACGTACTTCGCCTCGGACTCGCGGACCATGTCACGGACCATCTTCGTGGCCGCGATCTCGCGCTCGATGCCCTCGCGGACTTCCTTCCGGATCGTCTCAGGCGTGATGTTATGCTCTTTATTGTATGCCCTTTGGATCTGCCGGCGGCGGTTCGTCTCCTCCACCGCCCGGGTCATCGAGCCCGTCAGTTGGTCCGCGTACAGGATGACCATCGCGTTGACGTTCCGCGCCGCGCGGCCCATCGTCTGGATAAGCGACGTCTGCGACCGCAGGAAGCCCTCCTTGTCGGCGTCCAGCACCGCGACCATCGAGACCTCGGGCAGGTCGAGGCCCTCGCGCAGCAGGTTGACCCCCACAATCACGTCGAACTTGCCGAGCCGCAGGTCCCGCAGGATTCGCACCCGCTCGATGGCGTCGATTTCCGAGTGCAGGTAGCAGCAGTTCACGCCCTCGTTCAGGATGTAATCGCTCAGGTCCTCGGCCATCCGCTTGGTGAGCACGGTGACAAGCACCCGCTCCTTCGCCGCCACGCGCTTGTGGATTTCGCCGACCAGGTCGTTCACCTGGCCCTGCGCGGGTCTCACGATGATCTCCGGATCGACAAGGCCCGTCGGCCG
>CAYXNI010000373.1:0-3187 GCA_964466285.1 uncultured Planctomycetota bacterium
CAGCGACCGCACGATAGACGGCCCGAAGGTCAGGTTGGGCACGAAATGGCCGTCCATCACGTCCACGTGCAGGACGTCCGCACCGCCCATGTAGACCGTGTTGACCTGTTCGCCCGCGCGAGCCAGGTCGGCGGCAAGGAGCGACGGCGCGATCTTGATCCGTCTCGGCATTCCGGTTTCACTTGTCGGTCAGGGCGGCCACGCCCGGCAAGACGCGTCCTTCGAGGAACTCGAGCGAGGCGCCGCCGCCCGTCGAGATATGCGTGATCCTGTCGCTGACGCCGAACTGCTGGACGGCCGCCACGGAATCGCCGCCACCCACTATCGTGACGGCCTTGGACTCGGCCATCGCTTTGGCGACGGCTTCGGTACCCTTGGCAAAGGGCTTCATCTCGAACACCCCCATCGGGCCGTTCCACACGATCATCCTGGCGGTCTTGAGCCTGTCGACGTACTTCTTGATCGTCTCGGGGCCGATGTCCAGGGCCATCCAGCCGTCGGGGATGTTGACCTTGACGACCTGTGTCTTCGCGTCTTCCTTGAAGTCGTCGGCGATGACGTGGTCCTCGGGCAGCAGAAGCTCGACCTTCTTCTGGTTTGCCAGGCCGAGGATTCGCCCGGCCGTGTCGAGCATGTCCGGTTCGAGCTTGGACTTGCCGACGGTGAAGCCCTGGACCTTGAGGAACGTGTAGGCCATGCCGCCACCGATGATCAGGCAGTTGACCTTGTCGAGCAAGTTCTCGATCACCGGGATCTTGTCGGAGACCTTGGCGCCGCCCATGACCGCGATGAACGGACGGTCCGGCTTCTGCAGAGCCCGCGTGAAATACTCGATCTCCTTCTCAAGAAGGAATCCGGAGACGGCGGGCTTGAGGTACTTGGTGACGCCCTCCGTCGAGGCGTGCGCGCGGTGCGCCGTGCCGAACGCGTCGTTCACATAAAGGTCGGCCACCTTGGCGAGCTTCTGAGCGAAGTCGGGGGCGTTTTTCTCTTCCTGCGGGTAGAAGCGAACGTTCTCGAGCATGACGACGTCGCCGTTCTTCATCTGGGCAACGGCAGCCTCGACCTCCGGCCCGATGCAGTCGGCGAGCTGTTTGACGGGCCTGCCGAGGAGCTCGGCGAGCCGCTCGGCGGCGGGCCTGAGGCTTAGCTTCGCGTCCTTGCCCTTCGGCCGGCCGAGGTGCGACACGAGGATCAGCTTCGCCCCTCCCTCCACCGCGTACTTGATCGTGGGCAGCGCGGCTCGGATACGCGTGTCGTCGGTGATGTTCAGCTTATCGTCGAGCGGGACGTTGAAGTCCACCCGCATCAGCACCCGCTTCCCCGCGAGCTTGACGTCTCGGATCGTCATCTTGGCCATCGTCTTACCCTCATCGGATAAGACCGGACGCCCGACCGAAGCCGGGCGTCCGGTGTCGCTCGCCTTGTCACCCGTGTTACAGTGCCGCCATCTTCTTGATGAGATCGACGCAGCGGCACGAGTATCCCCACTCGTTGTCGTACCACGAGAGCACCTTGACCATGTTGGCGCCGGGGAGGACCATCGTGGAGTCGGCGTCGAAGAGGGAGGAACGCGGGTCGCCGACGACGTCGCTGCTGACGATCTTGTCTTCGGTGTAGCCGAGGATGTTCGGCATCTTGTCCGAAAGGGCCTTGACGGCGGCGTTGACGGTCTTCTTCGCCTCGTCCTTGTCGGCCGGGAGGGGCTTCTTGAGGACGACGACGAGGTCGACGCACGAGCCGTCGGGCACAGGCACGCGGAGCGCGAAGCCGTTGAGCTTGCCCTTCAGGTCAGGCAGCACGAGGCCGACGGCCCTCGCCGCGCCCGTCGAGGTCGGGATGATGTTGAGCGCCGCCGACCGCATCCGGCGCCTGTCCTTGTGGATGAAGTCGAGAATCCGCTGGTCGTTCGTGTAGGCGTGCACGGTTGTCATCAGGCCGTGCTGGATGCCGAACGCCTCGTGCAGCGCCTTGGCCACCGGGGCCAGGCAGTTCGTCGTGCAGGACGCATTCGAGATGAGCTTGTCCGTGCTCTTCATGATCTGGTCGTTGACGCCCATGACGACGGTGGCGTCCACGTCCGTGTCGCTTTTCGAGGGAGCGGACAGGAGGACGCGCTTCGCGCCGGCCTTGATGTGAAGGCTCATCTGGTCGCGGGTGGTGAAGACGCCGGTGGATTCGAGCACGACGTCGGCGCCCAGCGCGGCCCAGGGCAGCTTGGCCGGGTCCTTCTCCGCCGTGACCTTGACCTGGGCGCCGTCCAGCTTCATCCCGTCCCCGGCGACCTCGACGGTCCCTTGATATCTGCCGTGCACCGAGTCGTACTTCAGCAGATGAGCAAGATCATCAGCCGAGCCGAGGTCGTTAATCAGCACCACCTGCATATCCGCCTTTTGCGCCTTGATCGCCCGGAGAACCAGCCGGCCGATCCGTCCGAAACCGTTGATGCCGACCTTTATGGGCATCGCACACCTCCTTACAGCAACAAGTGACATTGCAACCGCCGCACAAATCAACAGGATTATACGGACACAACCGGCCCTGTCAAGGTTGTCGGACCGAAAGAGTTGATGTTGTCAACGCGAGGAGTTTCGGCCTTTGCGCGACGGTGACTAGCGACCGGCTTCGTTCGCCCAAAGCGAACTCTCGGACTGCGTGCTGCTGTCTCCTGTTCCGCAGGAGCACGTCTGCTCGGGTCGAGCAGACCGACGCCGCTTTCCCCCGTCGCGGTCCCTCGTCCATAGTCCATTGTCCATCATCGTCCATCGTCCGCCTGTCACCTATCCCTCGTCCCTCGTCCCCCAGTGGAAAAATTGCCGACTCCGCGTCACATCCTCTTGTCCTGCCAATGCTTTCGTCAAATTGGCTTTGTTTCGCAAAAAACTTTTTCACAGCCTCCGCCCCATTCATGCCGAAAGGCGGCCACCGACGGCCGCCTTTTCAAATCGCCTTGTCTATGTATACACCCCGTCCCGCCCCCTGTCAAGCAGACCGGCGATTTTTCGCGAAAAACTGCGCGGGAATTCGCCTCCACAGCGTCTATAATGGTCGTGTGGCTCCCGCAAAGATCGGCACCGTTGACCGCCCATGATGCAAGCGGACGCGCTTGTCCGCCGCAGCGTTTCCGAGTTCCGCACCCTTGGCGGCCCAGGCGGCGAAGGCCGACATGCCTCTTTATGGGGACGGC
>CAYXNI010000374.1:0-3186 GCA_964466285.1 uncultured Planctomycetota bacterium
AAGGAAGGAGTGTGTATGAACAGGATCGCGTTGAGATGTCTGATCGGATTGCTCTGTTTGTGCTCCCCCGTTCTGGCTTGCCGGGCCGCCGAGCCGGCTCCGGTCGACCCCAAGGACTACACGGCGGCAATTCGCCTTGTCTGCATCGGCGACAGCATCACGCAGGGAGTCGGCGCAAACCAGAACGCCAACTATCCCGCGCTGGTCGCCAACGCGCTGGGCGCGAAATGGGAAGTCCATAACCTGGGCGTCAGCGGTTCGACGATGCTCAAGAAGGGAGACCTCCCCTACCACAAACTGCCGCAGTTGGCCCAGGCTCTGGCACTCAAGCCGGACGTGGTGACGATCGCCCTCGGCACGAACGACAGCAAGCCGCACAACTGGCAGCACAAGGCGGATTTCGCGGCCGACTACAAGGACATGATCGCGCAACTCAAGAAGGCCAACCCCAAGGTCCGCATCTACTGCTGCCTGCCGCCGCCGGCGTTCCCGGAAAACTACGGGATCAATGACGCGACCATCAAGAACGAGATCGTTCCCCTCGTCGGCCAGGTGGCCAAGGACACGGACTCGTCCGTGATTGACCTGTATGCGGCGCTCGCGGGAAAGCCAGAGTGCGTTCCCGACAAGGTTCATCCGAACGACAAGGGGCATGAGTTCATGGCCGCGTCGGTCTACAAGGCGCTGACCGGCAAGGAACTGGCCGCCGCGAAGAAATAGCCCCCGCCTCGCCTGACGGCCTTCGCAGTACTACGCCTGATGGCGTAAGGCGATGCTCATGACAGGCTGCTGTGCCGGCCCGTCCGAGCGAGCGGGACGGGCCTTCCTTGCACGGACGCTGGAGACGCCAACCCCGTTACTTCCCCGCCTCGTACGCCCGTACTTCCACCAGGTGCACGGCCGGGTTGTCGCTGTTCTTGAGCATGTTGACTTTCACGTACCGAGCCGGAGTCGGGTTGAACTTGTGGAGGTAGCCCTTCTCGGTTCCGGGCGTCGTGTTCTTGCTCGCGTCAACCACCTGGGTCCACTTCTGACCGTCTGTCGAGACCTCGACCGTGTACTGATAGTACCGGTTGCCGTCAAAGTATGGGACCACCTGGATGCGGTCCACGGAATACTCTTTCTCGAGATCCACCTTCCACCACTGCGGGGCCGGGATGGTGCCCCAGTACTTGGTGCTGTCCACCCAGCCATCAGCTGCGTACTCGGCCTTTTCGGGATTCTCCGGACTGCCACCCGACGAAGAGGCACTCACCGGCTTCCCCGTCGTCAAACTCGACTCGAAATGCACGTACCTTATGCGATTTCCGACCGTGGTGTTGCCGATCCTCTTCCCATCCTTGTCGAAAAGCGCCGCGCGGATGTTCAAGCTCTCGGCCGCCTTGAAGGGCTTCTCATAGAGGGGAGACTCCAGGGTCGGCTCCGTTTCGTTCAGCGTGTAGCGGATCTGGACATTGGGAACTGTCGTTGACATCTTGACCGTGATCGGATCGTTAAAGACCCCATCCTTGATGTTCCCTTCGAATCCGAAGGTCACCGGACGGACGATCATGTCGGTGCGCGCATTTTGTTTCGCCATACGATTCTTGTGATAGTCCTCTTCGATCACGCTGTCCGGCCCCCACGTCCGTTCCTGCTTTTCAGGGGCGCCGCGCAGGTAGCTGTTGGCCAGGGCGACCTGGTCCATCTCCCACATCGGCCGGCAGTGGCCCAAGACCTTGTCCTTGCGGGTAAGCACGTCGTTGTTGCAGGTGAAAATGCTGAACTCCGGGAAGGGGGGGCAATCCCAAGGGACGGTGATCGTCGTGTAGCCCATGTCCTGCGCCGCCCGGGACCGACCCTTAGCCGGGAACCAGGTGTACAGAATAATGTCATTGACCAGCGATGAATCGAGCGGCACGCCGACGGGCAAGCCGTCCCACATTATCGTCTTCTTCCCGTACTTCTTGACGATCTTGGCCATGTTCTGGCCATACGGCAGCCAGATGGTGCTTTCACCCGTCAGGTTGTGCTCCTTCATGTACTTCTTGACGTGTTCATTGCCGAGATAGTAGACCGGCTCGACCTCGTCGCCGCCGATGTGGAAGTACGGCGAGCTCTTGAAGACCTCGCAGATCTCGCCCACCAGCGTGTCTAGCACCGGGTAGATGTCGGGGTTGAGCACATCCATCGTGCGGTTGCCCACATTGCCCAGCTTGCCGTTCATGCCGTCAAGCAGGCTGGTGCAGTGCCCCGGCCCCTCGAGTTCGGGCACGCAGGTCACGCCCCGGGCGTCGGCGTAGGCCACCAGGTCCTTCAGCTCATCGAGGGTGTACGGCCTTACGCCGCACTTGCTGTTGGCCTCGGGGTAGGCCGTTGAGGGGAAGGTATACGCGCTGTCGTCGCTCAGGTGCAGATGCAGATAGCGGATCTTGAACATGCGGCAGGTCTCGACGGCCATCTTCAGGACGTGAATCGGCTGATGCTGCCGCGCACAGTCGGGCATGATCGCGCCGTAATCCGAATACGGCCAGTCCTTGATCGTCATCTTCGGCACAGACACCTTGTCGCCGTCGAGCACGATGGCCTGCAACAGGGTTGCCGTCCCCTCGCATACCGCCCGGTAGTCCCAGCCCTCGATCACGATCCGGTCGGTCACCGAGATCGTGTGCGCATACTCGCGGGTCTTGAGCACATCCTGGCCATGCACCGTCAGGATGTCCGCGTCGGCGCGCAACTCCGGGTTGATCTTCAGCACGATATCGCCTGCCCTGAGCTCCGTCGAAGGGCCTGTCTTGGCCTCGCCTTCGACCACGGCCAGCTTGAGCTTCGTGATCAGCAGGATTTCGTCCGACAGAATGTCGGCCAGCGGCTTCAGCTTCGGGTCCGTCGCCACAATCCGGTTCTCCGCCGTCAGCGGAATATGTCCACCTTCGATCTTCAGCACCTTCGGCGTCGGCAGCAGGTTCAGCGGATTCCCCGCGTTTGCGGAAACGCACGCGAACGATAAAG
Source organism: uncultured Planctomycetota bacterium (assembly GCA_964466285.1). GTDB lineage: Bacteria > Planctomycetota > PUPC01 > PUPC01 > PUPC01 > CAYXNI01. The sequence goes on from CAYXNI010000374.1 coordinate 2,992, forward strand.
CCAACGCCAGCAGCGACAACACTCTAATCACTCTTCGGCTCATCGACGTACTCCTTTTCATGTCCATCCTGCGAAAGTTAGGACCATACATAACGGTATCTCTCCTTCCTTCACTTCCCTGCTTCCCATGCCCTCACTTCGCGTTCTTCCTGCCAGTGTTCGGATAGTAGGCTGCCCCAACGTAGAGAGGATTGT
>CAYXNI010000375.1:0-3175 GCA_964466285.1 uncultured Planctomycetota bacterium
TCTGCCGGAGGAGTCCTATCTATATCCGTATCTCTCGGCGGACGAGACGCTGGAGCTTCTGCGTGAGGCGGGGGCGACGATCGTCCGGATTGCGCCGGAGCAATTCTCATATGGCCGGGCGCTGAACATGGGGCTGGCGGAGGTGCGGGAGCCGTTCGCCGCGATGCTGTCGGCGCACGCGGTGCCGCGGTCGCGCTACTGGCTGGCGGACCTGATGGCGCCGATGAAGCGGGACGCGGCGATTGCGGCGGTGAGCGGTGCGATCAACGGCGGCATCCCGAACGTAAAGGACCGCAGAACGGACATTGTGCTGACGTCGGTCGCTCAGTTCCGCGCGAATCCGTCGGCGGCGCTGGTCAACGTGAACGCCGCGGTGCGGATGAGCGTGTGGCGCGAGTTCGCGTTCAACGAGGAAATGCCGGCGTGCGAGGACCGGGAGTGGATGGTGCGGGTGCTGGAGGCGGGGCACAAGGTTTGCCTGAGCACGGGCGGAGACGTGTGGCACGGTCATGGGGATGATTCGCCTCGCTCGCTGTACCGGCGCGGGTTCCGCGAGTATCTGGCAATGAATCCGACGAACGCGCCCGGGTACGTGCGGCTGGCAGTGGACGTGCTGGGGCGGCCGTTCGTGTGGTTTGTGCGGGGTGCGTGGAGATGGGTGGGGTACGCGGCATGGCGGCTGGGGCAGGTGCGCGGCCGAGCGGCCGCGCGGCGGCGGGGCGGGAAGAGGTGGGGGATCGACGGATAACTGCGGCTGCGTGAGGGCTGGAATGTACATCGGAATATCGGGAACGCCGCTGCTGGGGCCGCTGGCCGGGGTGGGACGGTACACGTACGAGCCGGTCGAGGCGCTGGCGCGGGAGGCGCTGGCAGACTCGTTCGAGCTGGTGGCGAACGCGTTCCGGCGGGGTCGGGAACGCTTCGGCGCGATGGCGCTGCCGCAGGCGGGGAACGTGCGGGCGCGGCTCGTTCGGATTCCGGCCCCGGTGCTTTTTCTGGCGTGGCGCGCCGGGGTCTTGCGGCTGCCGGAGTTCGACGTGTTTCATTCGACGAACCACGTGCTGCCGGCGTTGCAGCAGCGCACCCGGCTTGTGGCCACGGTCCACGACCTGTCGGTTTTCGACCACGGCGAATGGTACACGAATGCCGAGAGCTCCTTTTTCCGGCGCGAACTGGCCCGCCTGGTCAGGCGAGCGGACCGGCTCATCGCGGCGTCGAGCTTCACGCGCGGCCGGCTGGTCGAGCGATTCGGAGTGGACCCGGGGCGCGTGGTCACCATTTACCAGGGCTGCAGCGTGAAGGGCACGAGCGACGCGGCCGAGCCGCCCGTCACGCGGCCGTACTTCCTTTACGTGGGAACGATCGAGCCGCGGAAGAACGTGCAGGCGTTGATCCGCGCGTACGACCGGCTGCGGCAGCGGAGGCCGGGCCTCGATCCTCAACTGGTACTGGTAGGCCGATGGGGATGGCTGTACGACGAGGCTCGGAGCGCCTACGAGGGGAGTCCGTTCCGCCGGGACATTCTTTCGCTGGATTATCTGGAGGCGGAGCGGGTGGCCGCGTATTACCGCCACGCGGTGGCGCTGGTGTATCCATCGCTGTACGAGGGCTTCGGTCGGCCGCCGCTTGAGGCGATGGCGTGCGGGTGTCCGGTGGTTGCGACGAGCGCGGCGTCGCTGCCGGAGGTGGTGGGCGATGCGGGGCTCCTGGTTCCGCCGGGCGATGAGGAGGCTCTGAGCGCGGCGATGGAACGCGTGCTGACGGATACGGAACTGCGGCGCACACTGGTGGAACGCGGCAGAAAGCAAGCCGAGGCGTTCTCGTGGGGCGAAGCGGCGCGGCAGACGCTCGCCGTGTACCGCGCGGCGGTCGGCGGCGAGGGCCAGGGATGAAAGAGTCGCTGCGCGAGTTGATCGGCGTGTTCGGTCGGTTGGGCCGGCCTGCGGCCGGGCTGTGGGCGCGGCCGGGGTACTTCCGGTCCGAGCCGCCTGCGGAGCCGCCCCGGCGGCTGGCGGTGGTGGCGTGCCACTGGATCGGCGACACGTTCTGGGCGACGCAGGTGGTGCCGGCTCTGGCGGACAAGCTGCCGGGCTGCGAGATCACGGCGGTCACGAAGCCGCAGACGGCGGACCTGTGGAACGGGCTTGTGCCGGCGGAGCGGGTGATCGCGGCGCCGGAGGTGACGAGCGACCGGCACCGCGAGCGGGTGGACCTGGCCGGGCTGGCGCGGCGGGCGGCGGACATGAGGACGAGCGGCTTCGACGTGGTGCTGGACCTGACGGGGAACCGGTATTCGGCGATGTTCAGCTTCCTGCTCCGGCCCGGGTGGGCGTTGGGGTTCGACGGCGGCGAGCTGGGCTGGCTGTACTCGCGCAACGTAAAGGGCGCCGACTCGGACATCGTGCATCTTTCCGAGCGCCCGTTCCGGGTGGCGGCGCCGCTGGTGGGCGGGGTCCATGTTCCCGAGCGGCTGCGTCCGCCGATGCCGACGAAGGGCTTCGCCGACGTGTGCGAGGAACTGGGACTCGAGGCCGAGCGGGCGGTGGCGGTGGTCGCGCCTGGTGCAGGCTGGCACGCGAAGGAGTGGCCGAAGGGGTGCTTCGTGGAGGCGGTGCGGCAGCTTGCGGAGGCGGGGTTGCAGGTCGCAGCGGTGGGGTCGAAATCCGAGGAGACATTGTGCCGCGAGGTGGCGGCGGCCGGGGCGGCGGGCCGGACCGTGGCGATGGCGGGGCGGGCGCTGGGTGTCGTGTGCGGGCTGCTGTCCGGCGCGACGGCCGTGATCGGGAATGACTCGGGCGTCGTGCATCTGTCGGCGGCGTTCGGGCGGCGGACGGTGGCCGTGTTCACGGGCGAAACGCGGCCGGAGCGCTGCGGGCCGCGGGGAGAACGTGTAACCGTGTTCAACACGGCGGACGGGCCGGTGACGCCCTCCAGCGTTGTGGGTGCTGCTTTGTCCGCGGCCTGAACGCGGCACGCGACGCCGCGCGTGTTGATTCGACATTCGGCAGTTGAGTGTTCGTCATCGCAAGCGGTCAGAAGCGCAGCAGTGGCGTCCCCTCGAGAGACAAAGAGCCCAGGAGTTCGACTCCAGGGCTCCTGTGTTCGCATCCGGATTCAGAATCAGAACAGGCCCTTCACTTTCCCGTCCGCCGTGATATCCACATCCATGAACGCG
>CAYXNI010000376.1:0-3174 GCA_964466285.1 uncultured Planctomycetota bacterium
CCGATGAACAAGTGAAGCTTCGCGTTGATCGGGTGCGAATGTTGAGGTCTGTCACGTACACACTGCTGAAGAGACTCGGGCAGATAGTTGGGACCGCTTCTGAGAAAGAACTTCAGGAGTTGATTGATGCCATCGAAAAGCATCACGGCTATTATCAGGAAGCCGTGTGTGCGGCAACCTTGGCGGGGGGGCAGTACATCCGTGAGCAATGGCATGTCAGTGATTATGATCAAGCCGTATACAACTCGACCGTTTTCCCGCTGAAGATTGCTGGCTTGTCTGTGGATGCGGGTCAAATAGAGCGTTACCACGCTGCGGCAACGAAAGCGGCCGCGGATGCGGAGGCCACTGCCGAGCGAGCCGATATTCTGGTCAAGAGCGCGCAGACTGTGGAAGCAACTGCCACATACGGTGGCATGGCGCTCGGTTACGGGGTGGCAATCGCGAACCTCGCGAAGATCGGAGTCCAGGCAGGTTTACGGGAGGCTGCGAAGGAAACCGCGAAATTCGCAGCCGGACAAGGTGCTGCATACTTCTCCGGCAAGGCGATACAAGCCGCCCTTCCAGAGATATCCAGAATGACGGGCATCGACAAAGAGAAGATCATGCTCGGGGTCGCGATCTTCCAAGTTGCCGGCCAGACTCGACGCCTGGCAAAGATGCAAGCCGCAAACGCTGCCCCAAAGAGTGCTCCAGACTTTATCGTAAGCAAGAATGGCACGGTTTATCCTGTGCCGAAAGGTGCGTCAGGCCCAATCCCTGCGGGAAGCGGTAAGGGTTTTCAGTTCACAGGTGGTAGTGGTGGTCATGGACTCAGTCCGAAGACCACCGATGTCCGGATTATGGATCCCGTCACAAGCGGGAAATACCAATATCCCGGCGGCTACGGTTCGTACGGAAACGCGGCTGGCCAAACCGTCAATCCTCTCTCTGGGCAGACGATTCCGAAATCCGATCCTTGGTCGCACATACCAGCAGAATAGGAGGCCGCGCATGACTGCGCCAGAATCATCAGTCCTGAAGAGGTTGGAAAACGCGCGATTGAGTGCTGTGGTTTTTGTACAAGATTACGTGCAACTACAGTTTGACGGGCCTTGCCTGACCGCGTACGTGTGGCCCACTGTCCGGGATTCTGCAAATACGTTTAGCCAACAGACTCCCGGCTACCGTGATGCGCTCTGCGACCTTATCGGGAACGTGGTAGCCGAGGCATCAGAAGAAGCGAACGAGAGACTAATAATTCAGTTTGCCAGTGGGGCCACGGTGGAAGTGTCGCTGAAACAATCAGACCGTGAGGGGCCAGAAGCCGCGATGCTTCAAGATCCATCCGGTAAACGTTGGAATGTCTGGTGAGCCGTGTTACAGGCGGCGGGGCGGCGGATCAAGATGACGGTCGGCAGCGCGGTCACGCGGTTCGTCTACGACGGCGATGACATGGTCGCCGAATATGTCGACGAAGATACGGGCGGCGGATTTGGTAATCGGGGGACGCCATACTGATTTCCGGAACGTCGGGCGACTGAGGACGCGGAGAGGAGCGGATAACAGGATGGACGAGATTGGCGGTGCGACTCATCGTCAGATTGGCGTGGTGGGCAAAGCAACGAAAGGATAGGAGTTGGATATCCGGTCGGTAAGTAGTGGAAGAAGCGTGCCTGTCACAGCAAGAGAGCGGAACTGACGGTGAGGTCGGCAGTTGCGAATGCGGTTGTCATTTCGAGCGGCAACGCGGCCTCGCGCCGCGGGTTGATCATAGCGACCTCGAAGGGCTATTGTAGAGTAGGAATGTGAAAGCCACCACTCGTGCACACATGGTCGGGATGATCGTCACCGTCCGCGGCGGCGATTGGGTGCTCGACAAGACCGTCAAGTTCGTCTACGCAGGCTGGCTGCTCATCGCCGAACTCGACGGCGACAATGAGCTCCTCCGCAGCTACACCTGGGGCCGGGACCTCTCCGGCGGGCTCGATGCCGCAGGCGGCATCGGCGGCCTCATGGCCGTCAAGGACCACGTCGCCGACCAGACGTTCTGGCCGGTCTATGACGACAAGGGCAACGTCATGGCCCTGGTCGACGCCGACGACGAGGGCCATCCCGTCGTCGCATCGATCGAGTACGGCCCCTACGGCGAACTGACGGCCGTCGACGGCCTGCCCGGCAGCGGCATCGACCGCTCGAACATCGCCGACGTCTGCCCGTTCCTGTTCAGCACCAAGTACCTCGACGCCGAGCTCGCCCCTTCCGGCGGACTGTACTACTACGGCTGCCGCTACTACGAGCCCACCGCCGGCAAGTGGCTCAACCGCGACCCGCTGGCGGAAGAGGCCGGGTAAGTAGGGACAGCCACCTGTTTTCTACTTGACATCGCAGAGTTGTTGAGAGGGTAAATCGGGACAGCCACCTGTTTTCTACTTGACATTGCAGAGTTGTTGAGAGAAGCTGGTCGGGCGGCGGTTGCGGCCATTGCCGAGCGGTCGGCCCAGAAAAGACGGAGCAGAAAACAGGTGACTGTCCCTAAGTTGTTAAGTTGTAAGTTGAAGTTGAAGTTGAAGTTCAGATTCAGATTCCTGCGTCGAAACGCCGCGTTCGGGGCACTGGTCGTCGCGGCGCTTGTCGCGACGGGATGTGTCACTACCGACTTTCTGGGACGCGCCGAGACGGAACGCCTGCTTGGGACGGACCCGGGCCGCCAGACGCAGGACGGCCAAGCGGCCGGGAAGTGTTTTCTGGCCGAACTGCCTGCCCCGGTCAAGGCCGAACAGAAGGCCCCGGTGTCGGTGGCGGTGGTTGTCTCGGACAGCCGTCCCACGTACGAGAACTACGCGCCGCTGGCCTTTGTCTTCCTGGTGCCGTTCGCTCACGGCGAAATCCCGGGCATACCGCCCATGGTCTGTCTCGGGGCGGAGGACAAGTGCATCGATTACCGTCACGTGATCGGGCTGCTCATCGCCAGGAACCTGCGCGCGTCGGAAGCCGTCCTGCAAGCGCGCTACGAAGACGCGCCCGGCCAACTCCGCCAGTATGACCTTCGGCTGGACATCAGCCTGGAGGACCTGCACACCGACAACATCATCATCAGCTACGGGCTCGGCCCGTTCTGCGGCGTCCCCTGGATTCTGGGCCTGCCCATGGGACGGGTGGGCCTCGAGGGAAACGGCACCTGGGAGCTTTCGG